>NZ_JAFNJD010000139.1:0-462 GCF_017368415.1 Shewanella sp. 4t3-1-2LB | reverse complement strand
AATACGGCGAAATAACGCCATTTTCTTCGCATTGTCTCTATCGCCTATCCGCGACATATCTTCTTTGAACGTGACATCCAGTACCCAATGTTGTTGATTCTCGATGTGCCAATGCTGTCTAACAGCCTGAGCGGCGAGTTCTACCTCAATATCCAATGAACTCAGGTAGTAATGCGTATCCATAGTCGTCGTTCCATTGCGCTTACGTTCGCGCTCAACGGCGATTAGCGATTTGACGGATGGCCACTGTTTGGCAAGTTCTTTTGGCAACAAGGCAGGAATTTGAAACGTGGTACGACGTTCTTCTCGACCGTGTCCCTTGTCGCTTTCTTCATACATTGGGATATCGGTGGCATTCGTCTCCCAGTGTGGCTGAAATAGCGCTTCAATCGTCTTTCTCAGTGTTGGTTGATTACCTTTCACTTGAACAACATAGTCACCTTTACGCTTTACAATTTGAGC
>NZ_JAFNJD010000138.1:0-467 GCF_017368415.1 Shewanella sp. 4t3-1-2LB | reverse complement strand
GGGGGGGCGGTTACCACTTTGTGGATCATGACTGGGGTGAAGTCGTAACAAGGTAGCCCTAGGGGAACCTGGGGCTGGATCACCTCCTTACCTAAACGATGAATTTGTTGTGAGTGTTCACACAGATAGGTTTGTCTCAAACCGGCATTACGAAAGTGATGTTTGTTCTTTAACAATTTGGAAAGCTGATAGTAGAGATTAAATAGCGATATTTAATCAAAATGAGTTCTCAAAATACTTCAATCAAGTGTTTTGTAATTCTAGTGCTTTAGCGATAAAGCACATCAAGGCGAAAGAAAAACCAATATGGGTCGTTGATACGATTTGGTAGAGGAAACTCATCCGGGTTGTATGGTTAAGCGACTAAGCGTATACGGTGGATGCCTTGGCAGTCAGAGGCGATGAAGGACGTGTTAATCTGCGAAAAGCTGTGGTGAGGTGATAAAACCCGTTGAGCCACAGATATC
>NZ_JAFNJD010000137.1:0-490 GCF_017368415.1 Shewanella sp. 4t3-1-2LB | reverse complement strand
CACCTTATAACTTTGCAATAATTTGCCGTAGCTGCTAGCTTCTATGTAATTATTGGGGAATGTGATGGAAAGTTTTTTACAAATATTTTCACAAAGTAATTGTTCAGAATTGAATGGCGCATCCGTATTCTCGGGAGTTCCAGAAATTTGAAACAACTTGCGATAAAAACTCTTACTTCTGGGATAACTAGATAGTCTACTTGCATCAAATGTCGCATCAGACCACAGTTTAATCATGTCCTCTACTAAGCCAAACTGCCAAAAATCTGATATTAAATACGGCATATTTGGTAAAGCATTGGCGCCAATACACATCATAATGTGTTGAATTAAGCCTTCATTTAGATAACTAATAGCATTTTCTTTATTTTTATAAAATTCTGCAAAATCTGAAAAATCATCGAACCAAAAGTCAGTTCTCATTTTGACTGCATAATTTGTTGAAGCAGATTCCAGTCCGGATGATGTAGAATGTACCATTCTATTATAG
>NZ_JAFNJD010000136.1:0-508 GCF_017368415.1 Shewanella sp. 4t3-1-2LB | reverse complement strand
ATTCATTTATTCACCGCACAGTGATGTCATATTTTTCTGCATTTACAGAACGTTTCCCGCGTTCAAAAACACCTAATCAAGCCGATTTGTTGCTAAGTATTGCTGAAACGGCAGCGGTGTTAAATACGTCGATAGAACAGGTCTATCGGCTGTTGGAAGATGGTCTCTTAGTTAGTGCTAAACGGTTAGCATCGCATCAAAAAATTGAACCTCATGTTGGGCTATTTTATCTTCGACAAGTATTTGAATTGCGAACTAGCTTTGGGAGCATGGACGGAGTGTATATGTCGTCATGGTGAACATTGTCCCGCTTGAAACAGTATTGAATATTACTGACGTAAAAGAGCGTACTTCCCAGTTGAAACGCGGTTTCGCACTCCACTCTAGCATGCTTTTTGATGTATCAGGCCTAGAGCAAATAGCACTCGTCATTTTGATTAATTTGACGTGGTCAGCCAAAGATAAACCGGATGATCTGCTTGATAAACTAATCGCGAAAAAGCAATTA
>NZ_JAFNJD010000135.1:0-517 GCF_017368415.1 Shewanella sp. 4t3-1-2LB | reverse complement strand
CGGGCTTAAAAAAGCCAAAGATAAATTGTTCACTTATCTTTGGCATTTCCATGACCATTAAACGAAAACAGTGACCACCAGAATAATGGTGGAGCTATGCGGGATCGAACCGCAGACCTCCTGCGTGCAAAGCAGGCGCTCTCCCAGCTGAGCTATAGCCCCATTTCTTTTTGGTTATTTTGCTGCATTTCTTTGTTGTGCTGCGTCTCTTCGCTCAGTTACATACTCATGTATGCGCCTTCGCTCATCACTTGCACGCCGCGAACTGCACCAAAATCCCTCAAAAACACTTGTAAGGTTAATCTCGTTCAGGCAAGGCGTATTGGGAGGACGTTTACATCAGTAAACGACGACCGATACCACGCAGCATCAACAAGATTGGTGGGTCTGAGTGGACTCGAACCACCGACCTTACGCTTATCAGGCGTACGCTCTAACCACCTGAGCTACAGACCCACAACTTACTGTTTTCGCTCTTCGTCTATCAAGCAATCTGTGTGAACACTCACAACAAATT
>NZ_JAFNJD010000134.1:0-521 GCF_017368415.1 Shewanella sp. 4t3-1-2LB | reverse complement strand
CATAGCTCTGGAGGGAAAAGCTCTCTCGGTCATTTATCAAAGAGTGGTAATCGAGATTTAAGAACCTTGCTTATCCATGGTGCACGGGCGGTTATGCGGTGCGGGATAAACAGAACCGATGTCATGGGCGATTGGCTAAGAAGTATCATTGGAAGACGTGGTAGAGCAAAAGCCATAGTCGCATTGGCAAACAAGCTTGGGAGGATAGCTTGGCGGGTTTTAGCGACAGATAGCAGTTACAATATCCATAAGGCTTTTAAGGCTGTATAACTGGGGAATTATGATTTTGAATGGCAACTGAGTTTGCAATTGCTGATGAAGAAACGGTGAACCATCCTTACTGCACTCTGATTAGGAAACAGGTCATACAGACCGGGGCTTTGAATAGACAGTAAGGTGCGTATTACATCATGGCGCAGGCCATTTATTTATTGGCCAAAAATGACGTCGGATATATGTTAGCGACCGTACCCTTTAATTGGCTATTGCATCATGAGGTGCGTCCATATATGTTTCCTAAA
>NZ_JAFNJD010000133.1:0-540 GCF_017368415.1 Shewanella sp. 4t3-1-2LB | reverse complement strand
GATGCTCTAACACTCAGTGGATTATCAGCGTTGGAATGGTGAGTGAAGGCACCGATATTCCTAGACTTCAGGTGTGCTGCCACCTGAGTTCTATAAAAACAGAACTATATTTTCGGCAGGTATTGGGTCGCATTTTGCGTGTGAATGATGCACCGAACCAAGAAGCATGGCTATACACTTTTGCAGAAGCTAGTTTGGTCAGCTTTGCTGAACAAATAGAGCGAGATATTCCCCAATCATGCATGTTTGTTAGAGCGGATAGTGCAATATCCGATACCACCTCGTTCAAAGGCAACCATTCTCGTTTTTCCGCTCTTAAACCTTCTTCCAGCATCGCTGATATTCAGAACGATAGCCTTATGGCTTCTTCTAAGGCTACAGAATTGGCAACAGATTCATTCTATGTCGATGAGTTGCGTATTCCGGCCGATCATGAACACTCATTCTGACGGAACGTGAACACCTCTACTGATTGAACGTGAACACCCATACTGATTTCAATCTGAACACTTTGACCATCATTTCCAGAATCGGTGTTCA
>NZ_JAFNJD010000132.1:0-544 GCF_017368415.1 Shewanella sp. 4t3-1-2LB | reverse complement strand
AAACTTCAATGTGTACTCTTGATTTTGTATTTTTTATTAATTTTTAATAGGTTATGTCGAATTCTCATTTCGGTGCCTAGCGTTAACTTAAACGTTGATTTGGTTACTTCGAGGGCTACTGCTGAACGCATTACAAAGTGAATGTCTGGGCGAGAGAACGCCTCACATATTGCCCTCGCATCGTTCGCATCATTCTTTTGCGTCCCAACAAATAGTTTGACATGTTGTGTGGGGGTGAGGGCTGCCGCCCAGTTCTTGGAAGATTCTTCCCCAATGATGCGATGTTGCACACGACTCCATGGCAATAGTCGTCTTTTCAGGCAATTGGCGGACGGTATCAAGTAGAGAGCCTCGGTTTACTTTCCGATTCGATAAAATCGATCCAGAGCTACTCAATACGCATACTTGAAAAGCATTCTTGGCTAAATCAATACTAACGACTCCGATAAACATTTTACTTACTCATATTCTGACTGTACCTAAAATTTGGTACAGCGACGCTAGAAAGGAGGTGCGTCCATCACATCAAAGCCTATTTCAATAA
>NZ_JAFNJD010000131.1:0-557 GCF_017368415.1 Shewanella sp. 4t3-1-2LB | reverse complement strand
TGTACCAAGCATCATGTAAAGCTAGTCGATAGCTGTCCTCAATGTGGCATAGCATTGAACTATGTGTGGAATGAATCAATTACTCATTGTTCCTGTGGTTTTGATTTAACGAAGGCTATTGCATCTGAGGCCTCAAAGGATCTGCTTCAGTTGTCTGGTTGCTTTGATGCTGGCCAGTCTCAGAGGTTGCCTAACGTTCTATCACCTATTTCTGTATCTGAGCGATTATCCGCGCTGCTATGGTTCCATAAGCGCTACTCTCGTCCGTTATTAGATGGCATAGATTACTTTGAAAAATGGGCATCTCAGCTTTACCGAGAGTTGGATGAAATCACAGCTAACACTGAGCAATACATGCTTGATGTGTTTAATCGAACCTTTTTTAGCAAAGTCTATGGCGACATCATCGCCACTGCTGCTAATTTTGACACTATTAGCCGTGGTAATTCATTTATTCACCGCACAGTGATGTCATATTTTTCTGCATTTACAGAACGTTTCCCGCGTTCAAAAACACCTAATCAAGCCGATTTGTTGCTAAGTATTGCTGAAACGGC
>NZ_JAFNJD010000130.1:0-571 GCF_017368415.1 Shewanella sp. 4t3-1-2LB | reverse complement strand
TAAACTAAAGATTACCTCAATAAATGCATATCTTTATGAGTGTAATGATGAAGAAATTTAATTTAGATCAATTTGTCAGAGGTTGGTTTGTCGGTGGGTTTGAACCTTCGTTATATAAAACGCAAGATGTAGAGGTTGCCATTCAGCATTTTTCTAAAGGTGATAAAGAGGCTAGTCATTGCCATAGAATTGCTACAGAAATTACTGTCGTTATTTCAGGGAAAGCATTAATGAAAGATTTAGTTCTTAATGCAGGTGATATTGTCAAGATTGAGCCAGGTGAATACACAGGTTTTGAAGCTTTAGAAGATACAGTGACGGCAGTCGTTAAACTACCAGGAGCATTGAATGATAAGTATTTGGAGAAGTAAATGTTAAATATCGTTGTGCCTATGGCGGGTAGAGGTAGTCGTTTTGCAAAGGAAGGCTATGAACTTCCAAAACCTTTGATCGATGTGAATGGTAAGCACATGATTGAAGTTGTAATTAACAACCTGAAACCAGATTGCGACCACAGATTTATTTTTGTATGTCAATCTGAGCATGTACAAAAATATAACATGGCTGAGAT
>NZ_JAFNJD010000012.1:0-81673 GCF_017368415.1 Shewanella sp. 4t3-1-2LB | reverse complement strand
TGAAATTAACCCTCTATATTTTTATAATTAACTATTTATTTACAATTTATGATCAATTTAATCATAATTGAGGGGAATTTTGTGGCATAGGTGGAAAATTTGCTTCCCAAGCTAGATAATTTTGGCAGTTAACTCCTAACGACGGGAATTATCCCATCAAGGCTGAATATACAGCTAACAACTTCAAAGGACATGGAGAAGATGATGAACACAAAATTAACTGCTTTGTTAATGGTATCGGCATTACCATTTGCCGCTGCCGCAGCAGAACAGGAACTGACTCCTTGGTATGTAGGTGCGGGTGTGGGTGTCAACAACTACGAACCGAACTGTGACCAGAAAACCATGAAAACCTGTGGCGAAGATGACCCCTATGCTTGGGATATCTTTGGCGGCTACATGTTCAATGACTATTTTGGTGTAGAACTAGGTTACCGGAATCTGGGCCGTGCCGAATGGACGGACTACGCTAATATCAGAAACGACGCAGGTGTCCGTGGCGCGACCTTAGGACTTGTCGGTTTCTGGCCATTTGCCAAAGATTGGGCGCTATCTGCTGAAGCTGGTGCCATGAACTATCTGATTTCCAACAAACAACAGTATGGTGCGCATTACTACAGCGATAGCGGTGTTGCCCCTTACTTCGGCGTTGGTGTTGGTTACAACTTGACCGAAAACCTCAAACTGCAAGCCAAATATCGTCGTTACGAAAACCTCGACGAAGATAAATGGAACACCCTCGACATGGAAAGTAATTACTGGGGTCTGGAACTGAGCTATCGTTTTGGTTACAGCAAACCAGCACCAGCAGCTCAACCTGCTCCAGAACCGGTAGTTGCCGCTGCCCCACTCGATAGCGACCATGATGGTGTGACAGACGATCTCGATCAGTGTCCAAATACCCCAGCTGACCATAAAGTCGATGCCAAAGGTTGTTCCATCTACGTGGAAAAACTGGAAACGCTGAAAATTGCTGCACAGTTTGATAACAACTCATCTGTGGTTAAAGCAGAATCTATGGCAGACATCGAAAAAGTTGCCAAATTTATGAATAAGTACCCGAAAGCTGATCTGGAAATCTCCGGTCACGCCTCACTGCCGGGTAAAGACAGTTATAACCTGTGGTTATCTCAGAAACGTGCCGACGCAGTAGCTAAAATTCTGGTCGACAAATATGGTATTGCCGCTTCTCGTATTACCGCTAAAGGCTATGGTGAAACTCAGCCACTGATGCAGGGTTCTTCTGCAGAAGCGAATGAAGTTAACCGTCGCATAGAAGCCCATATGAGCTTTAAAGATAAACAGCCACTGCTGAAATAAGCTTGCGTTACTACAAAAGCCGCTTTACCAGCGGCTTTTTTATTTTCAAGAGGAATGTCAGCCGTTAGCTGGCTAGCACCACAATCTTTGTGTAATTTTAGAAATTGCTGTTTTTTTGCGCTTACTGTAATTATTTTTCATTGTGAATTGGCAAGACGGAGCGAAATCACTTCTAATAGGTACTAAGCGATATTGAGAGCACACCGAGTAAAGGATATTACCTTATGGCTAACACACTCACGCAGCTAAAATCCATGACCACTATAGTGGCAGATACCGGCGATATTGAAGCAATCAAACGTTACCAGCCGGAAGACGCAACAACTAACCCGTCATTAATTCTCAAGGCCGCACAGATCCCGGAATATGCCGGATTAATTGATAATGCCATTGCTTGGGCTAAAGCACAGAGCCAAGATCCCGCTACCCGACTGGAAGATGCCGCAGACAAGCTCGCGGTCAATATTGGGGTCGAGATCCTAAAGCTGGTTCCCGGTCGCATTTCTACAGAAGTTAACGCGCGCTTATCATTCGATAAGGATGCATCGATTGCCAAAGCGCAACGGCTTATTCAGCTCTATCAGCAGGCCGGGGTAGATAAGTCGCGCATTCTGATCAAACTGGCGGCAACTTGGGAAGGCATATGTGCCGCCAAAGTGTTAGAACAACAGGGCATTAACTGTAATCTGACGCTGCTGTTCAGTTTTGCGCAGGCTCGCGCCTGTGCTGAAGCTGGGGTATTTCTGATCTCACCATTTGTTGGCCGTATTCTTGACTGGTATAAGCAGAGCACAGGCCACGACTATCGGGCCAACGAAGATCCGGGTGTGCTGTCTGTTAGCAAAATTTATGACTACTATAAACAACATGGTTATCGCACGGTAGTGATGGGAGCCAGCTTCCGTAATACTGGAGAAATCATTGAGTTAGCAGGATGTGACCGATTAACTATCGGCCCTTCATTACTGGAAGAGCTGGCGACTAGCGATGTGACTATCACACGCAAGCTATCTCCAACCACAGAAACCATAGCGGCACCAACGCCAATGACAGAAGCGGAATTCCGTTGGGAGCTGAATGAAGACGCTATGGCAGTTGAAAAACTCGCTGAAGGCATCCGCAACTTTGCCATCGATCAGGGCAAGCTGGAACAGATGCTAACAGCCAAACTCGTCTGACAACCCCATCAACGGACGACAAGGTTATCTCATGAGCAAGCTGACACAATCATCTACTTGGCAAACACTACAGGGATTGAGCAAACAGCTACCGCATATGCGACAGTTGTTTGCTGAAGATCCACAACGCTTTAGCAAATTTTCCGCGAGAGATTGCGGTTTGTTACTGGACTATTCAAAAAACCGTATTGATGCTCAAGTCATGCAATTACTGTTGCAGTTGGCGGAGAATAGCGGATTACCGCATAAAATTGCCGCTATGTTTGCCGGTGAGCCAATAAATACTACCGAAAAACGTGCGGTACTGCATACTGCATTGCGGGCACCAGCCGATGCCGACATTCGAGTGGATGGCGTCAATGTGGTACCTGAAGTACAGGCAACGTTAGCCAAAATGGCTGCATTTATTGAAGCGCTATACAGTGGCAAATGGCGTGGTTGTACCGGACAAAAGATTACCGATGTGGTGGCGATTGGCATTGGCGGTTCATTTCTCGGGCCCAAAATCATTTCTGAAGCACTAAAACCCTATTGGAACGGCAAACTCAACTGCCATTTTGTCGCCAATGTGGATGGCAGCTGCCTCAGTGATAAGCTCAAAATGCTGGCACCAGAAACCACCTTATTTCTGATGTCATCCAAATCTTTTGGGACGCAGGAAACGCTCACCAACACGCTGTCGGCAAAATCTTGGTTTTTGGGACAAGGCCATACGCAGGCGGATGTTGCCAAACATTTTGCGGCCATCACCTCCAATGTGGCAAAGGCCACCGAATTTGGTATCGATGCCGACAATATCTTCCCGATGTGGGATTGGGTCGGAGGCCGCTATTCTTTGTGGTCCGCTATCGGTTTGCCGATTGCATTGCTGATAGGTATGGATAACTTTCTGGCGTTGCTTAAAGGTGCCAGAACCATGGACGTACACTTCGCAGCGACACCTTTGTCACAAAACCTGCCCGTAATCATGGGTTTATTAGCTGTCTGGTATAACAACTTCCAAGGGGCTCAGTCACATGTGGTACTGACATATGATCATTACCTCAGAGGATTACCCGCGTACTTCCAGCAACTGGATATGGAAAGCAACGGTAAATCGGTAACTCTTAGTGGTGAAACCGTCGATTACACCACCGGTCCGGTGATCTGGGGAGGCGAAGGCACCAATGGACAACATGCCTATCATCAGTTGTTACATCAGGGAACTGCGCTGATACCCGCCGATTTTATATTGCCGCTGCAGAGCCATAATCCTTTAGGGGTTCATCATCAACAACTGGCGTCTAACTGTTTTGGTCAGACTCAAGCATTGATGCGTGGCAGAACCTACGCAGAGGCGTTAGCAGAATTACAAGATAGTTCGCTGCCTGAAGCCGAGAAACAACTGCTGGCTAGACATAAGGAAATGGCGGGCAATAAACCCAGCAACACTATTTTAATGAATAAACTGACGCCGGAAACCCTGGGAGCATTAATAGCGCTATATGAGCATCGTACCTTCGTGCAGGGCGCTATATGGGATATTAACTCTTTCGATCAATGGGGTGTGGAACTTGGCAAAACTCTCGGTAATGACGTGTTGTCACGCCTTGCCGCAACAGAAGCATGTAAAGCTTTGGACAGTTCCAGCAACGCCTTAATCAACCTGTTCCGACAGCAAAAAATCTAGTTCATTCAATCCATTATGACCGGCCACCAGTGCCGGTCTTTTTTCAGCACAATGGTCATCCTGTTAACTGTCATCCAAATGTCTTACAGTTTTAACACTGAGGAAACATTTAACTTGCACCCTGTTCAGCAAATATGCTATTTAAGTGCTGACAAAACATACAACAACAGGAGGTTGCCATGGATCAGTTAGATTATGGTAGTGCGCTTGACCACGTGGAAGAAAGACCCGGCCGTTCTCGCAACTCCAAGAAACGTAAGTGGCGGGAAATTGAAGCGTTAAAGGAAAAACACCGCTTGATGCGGGAGCTTAAGGAAATTGACAGCAGCTTTGATGCAGATTTAGACACTCTCCTGATTTAGTATGCTGAAAATTTAAGGCCATGGTTTACACCATGGCCTTGTTGTTACTGCCAAGCCTCAACGTCGCACAATATCCGTCAACGTAGCTCCGCTGGCACAGCAAATACGGTATCTTCCTGACGGCCTTCTACCTCAGTCACCACGCTTGGTGCGAGGGTAGCAATAGCTTCCACCACTTGTTGCACCAACACTTCTGGAGCCGATGCACCCGCAGTTACCGCCACCTTGCCTACACCATTAAACCAAGTAGCATCGATATCATCGGCATTGTCCAGTAAATAAGCCCGAGTACCCGATTTCTCCGCCAACTCCCGCAACCGGTTGGAGTTGGAGCTGTTACGCGACCCAACAACGATCAGCAACTCCACATCCGACGCAATTTTACGCACAGCATCCTGACGATTTTGCGTGGCGTAACAGATATCATCCTTACGGGGCCCTTCAATACAGGGGAAACGCTGCTGCAAAGCGGCAATAATATCCATGGTGTCATCAACGGACAAAGTGGTTTGGGTGACAAAACAGAGATTCTGTGGATTTTTCACCTGTAGCTGCGCTACATCTTCCAAAGACTCAACCAGATATACACCACCGTTGGGATTATCGTACTGTCCCATGGTGCCTTCCACTTCTGGATGCCCGGCGTGGCCCACCAGAATACATTCCACGCCTTTGCGGCTGGCACGCGTCACCTGCAGATGTACCTTGGTCACTAACGGGCAGGTAGCATCGAAAACTTTTAAACCACGCAGCTTGGCTTCTGCGCGGACCGCCTGAGACACCCCATGAGCACTAAAGATGACGATACTGTTATCTGGTACTTGTTCGAGTTCATCCACAAACACGGCGCCGCGGCGTTTTAAGTCTTCAACAACATAGCGGTTATGCACTACTTCATGGCGCACATAGATTGGTGGCGAAAACAGTTCCAGCGCCCGTTCTACAATGCTGATGGCTCGGTCAACCCCGGCACAAAAACCACGAGGATTGGCCAGTAGAATGCTCAGTTGCGGCTGAGCCTGTGTGTTATCACTCATCATCAAGCTCCTGCAACACTTCCAGTTGGAATGTCAGCGTCTGTCCCGCCAACGGATGATTCATATCAACGGTCACAGAATCACCGGCTACCTCACGGACTATCCCCGGGATTTCAGCACCATTGGCACCAGCAAACCCGACAATAACACCTGGCTCCAACACCATATCAGCCGGGAAACGGGTACGATCCAGATAATAGATGTTATCTGGGTTTACCTCGCCAAATGCATCAGCGGCCGGCAGCGTAAAACTGTGTTTGTCACCGCTGTGGAGCCCAGTTAATGCCGCCTCAAATGCCGGACTCAAGCTGCTATCGCCAATATTCAGCCGCACCGGTTTATTACTGGCTCGGGTATTTTCAGCAGTGGAACCATCGTCCAGTAAGATCGCCATATGGCACAACAGAGAACGGGTCTCAGACATCATTATTCCTTACTACTGGCGGGCTGCTGATCAGTTTTATCACCAAAAAACGCCTCCCACACAATCAACACTGCCCCAACACATATGGCGGAGTCGGCAATATTAAATGCCGGATAGTGGCTGGTGTTCCAGTAAAAATCCAGGAAATCCACCACAAAGCCATGCACCAGACGATCGACCAGATTACCCAGCGCGCCACCAATCACTAAGGTATAGGCAACCGACAACAGCCGCTTTTCTGCAGGCAAACGCCGTAACCAGATAGTCAACACCACGCTGAAGCCAACCGCTACAAGCGTGAACATCCAACGTTGCCAGCCACCAGCATCATGCAAAAAACTGAACGCCGCGCCGTAGTTACGCACGTAAGTCAGATTGAAAATCGGCAACAGTTTTACCGATTCATACAAATCAAAATTGGCCAGAATCCACTGTTTGGATAGCTGGTCAGCCACAAAGGCCAACACCACTATCCAATACCAGCGCAGGCCGCTCTGTTTCCAGTTAGCAGGCATACGGCACCTTAAGCGAACAAACGCTGTTCGCCTTCTCCCTCAATGTTAGTGACACAACGACCACACAGATGCGGATGCGCCGGATTAACGCCAACATCTTCACGGTGGTGCCAACAACGTTCACATTTCTCAGCCGTGGCTTTAACAACCTGCAGTTTCAACGCTGACATTTCAGTAGCGGTTGCGTTATCAGGTGCTTGTGCCAACGGCTGCACAGTGGCTTTAGAGGTCAGAAGCACAAAACGTAGTTCATCTCCAATCGTTGCCAAGGCATTTGCCAAAGCATCATCAGCGTACAGAGTAACTTCTGCTTCTAAGGCACCACCGATCAATTGATCGCGACGCCCCTGCTCTAGCGCTTTATTCACTTCATCACGCACTTGCAGCAATTGTTGCCAATAATCATCGCTGAGATCATTTTCCACAGTGACTGATTGCAACCCGTCATACCATTCTTGGGTAAACACATAAGTGTCACGTTTGCCCGGCATTAACTGCCAGATTTCATCAGCAGTAAAGCTCAGAATTGGCGCAATCCAGCGCACCATGGCTTCAGCAATCAGGAACAGTGCTGACTGGCAGCTACGGCGGGCATGACCATCACTTTTCGCGGTGTACTGACGATCCTTGATGATATCCAGATAGAAACTACCCAATTCCACGGAACAGAACTGCATCAGCTTCTGCACTACGATGTGGAAGCTATAACTGTTGTAGGCTTCCAGTAACTCTTGCTGCAATGCGGCGGCACGGCGCACCACCCAGCGATCCAATGCCACCATCTGTTCAATGGCGATGGTATCCGTTTCTGGGTTGAAACCATTCAAATTCGCCAACAGGAAACGGGCAGTATTACGGATACGGCGGTAAGCATCCGAACTACGTTTAAACACTTCCTCAGACACGGTCATTTCACCGCTGTAATCGGTCGATGCCACCCACAAACGCAGAATGTCAGCACCTAGCTTATTGATCACCTGTTGCGGAGGAATCACGTTACCAAGGGACTTGGACATCTTGCGACCTTTGGCATCCACGGTAAAGCCATGGGTCAACACCTGCTTGTAAGGCGCTTTGCCATTCATGGCAGTAGACAGCATCAGCGACGACATAAACCAGCCACGGTGTTGATCGGAGCCTTCCATGTAAAGATCAGCGCTCTGACCACGAAACTCTGGACGAGTAGCAACAACGGTAGCGAAAGTTGAGCCTGAGTCATACCACACATCCAGCGTGTCAGTGACTTTGCGATAGTTGTCAGCATCGCTCCCCAGCAACTCTTCGATATCTAAATCCCACCACGCCTGAATGCCCTGCTGTTCAATACGTTCAGCTACTTTTTCCATCAACGCGACGCTGTCTGGATGCAATTCATCGGTATCTTTATGGACAAACAAGGTGATCGGCACGCCCCAAGTACGCTGACGGGAAATACACCAGTCAGGGCGGTTAGCGACCATTTTTTCAATACGCCCTTCACCCCAATCAGGGATCCATTGCGTCTGTTCGATTTCCTTCAACGCATCACGACGCAACCCTTTGTTATCCATAGAGATAAACCATTGCGGTGTGGCACGGAAAATAATCGGCGTCTTGTGGCGCCAGCAATGCGGATAGCTGTGACGATAGGCCTGATAATGTAGCAACGCGCCGCGTTCCTTCAATACAGCAACCACGTCATCATTGGCTTTGAACACATGCTTGCCGGCAAACAACGGGGTGTCGTCTTTATAGACGCCGTTATCACCTACCGGATTGGCGACTTCCAAACCATATTTTTGACCCACCACAAAGTCGTCCTGGCCGTGTCCAGGCGCGGTGTGAACGATACCAGTACCCGAATCAGTAGTAACGTGGTCACCCAGTACCACTGGCACGGTAAAATCATAAAACGGATGCTGGAAGCGGATCAGCTCTAGCGCCTCACCTTTGCAACGTCCCAGTACTTGGGTGGCTGTGGCACCATAACGTTGCAGACACTCTTCATACAGCGCTTCAGCCAGTACCAGCGTTCTCTTGCCTTGTTCTAGTTCAGCTTCCACCAGCACATAATCCAGCTCTGGGCTGACACACAAGGCGCGGTTAGCCGGCATGGTCCAAGGTGTCGTGGTCCAGATCACCATGGCAGGCGCGGTTACGGCGCCGACACCAAAGGCAACGGCAATTTTTTCCGGTTCAGCAGCAACAAACGCCACATCAATGGCAGGTGACGTACGGTCTTCGTATTCCACTTCCGCTTCAGCCAATGCCGAGCCACAATCGGTACACCAGTGCACGGGTTTTACGCCTTTTTGCAGATGACCATTGCTTATAACTTTGGCCAGCGAACGGACGATGTTGGCTTCCGTATCAAAGTTCATGGTGAGGTAAGGATTGTACCAATCCCCTAAGACACCTAAACGAATAAACCCTTCACGCTGGATCTCGACTTGGCTCATCGCATACTTTCGACAATGCTCACGAAATTCAGCAGCGGAAATCTTTTGTCCAGGTTTACCGACTTTCTGTTCAACTTTCAGCTCAATCGGCAGACCATGGCAGTCCCACCCTGGAACGTAGGGTGCATCAAAGCCAGACATGGTCTTAGATTTTACAATGATGTCTTTAATAATTTTATTCAGTGAGTGACCAATATGAATTTCACCGTTCGCGTATGGAGGGCCATCGTGCAGAATAAACATGTCACGGCCACTACGGCTGTTGCGGATCTGCTGATACAACTGGTCGTCGTTCCAGCGCTGCAGCATCTCAGGTTCCCGATTTGCCAGGTTACCACGCATCGGAAACTCGGTTTCCGGCAGATTCAAAGTTGATTTATAGTCGCTCATTGATCCTTTACCATATATTTGACTGATGACTCAGCCTGCGTCATTGCTAAGCAAAGCCTTGGCCTTGTCAGCATCATTCATAATCTGTTTTTGCAGAGCATCCAGTGAGTGGAACGGTTTTTCATCACGAATTTTCGCCACCAATTCCACTTCTACCCGTTGCCCATAGAGATCGCCGGAAAAATCAAATAAATTAACCTCCAGCAAACAGTTCTGGCCTTTCACTGTTGGACGAAAGCCAACATTCGCCACCCCATCAAACGGTGTACTTCCAGGCCAAGACAATCTAACGGCAAACACGCCGCGTACCGGTACAACCTGCCGTTTCAATGCAATATTGGCGGTGGGAAATCCCAGTGTGCGTCCAAGCTGTTGACCATGGACAACCCGGCCTGACAGCGTAAATGGATGACCCAGCAAACGCCTAGTCAATTCCAGGTTACCTTTGGCTAGTGCGTCACGTACCATGGTAGAGCTAACGCGTTGATCACCCACAAGAAAGCTGTCAGTATTGACTACGGCAAACCCATGTTGCTCACCCGCCTGCTTTAACATGTCGAAATTACCACGACGTTGTTGTCCAAAGCAGAAATCGTCGCCCACCACCAGATAACGTACACCGAGCTTATCCACTAGCAATGATTCAATAAACTGTTCCGGTGGTAACTGAGCAAACTTTTTGTCAAACCGCACACATAACAAGCGGTCAACGCCAAGCTCAGCTAACAAGGCTATCTTGTCGCGTAACAAACTAATTCTTGCCGGCGCATTCTGACCAGCAAACAGCTCTTGTGGCTGCGGCTCAAAAGTCATTAATGTTGCAGGCAGCTCCAATTGTCTGGCTTTCTTAACCAGATTAGCGATGACCTCAGCATGCCCACGATGTAACCCATCAAAATTACCTATGGTCAGTACACAACCTCGATGACGGGTTTGAATATTATGTATTCCGCGAATCAGTTCCATGAATCAAATAACTGCGCACAGGGAAATTGGCGGATTATATACCAGCCGCTGTATATAATCAGCCCTTGAGCGTCGGTTTACGCCATACTCGTCCGCCAAGTAACAGAATTACCAGCAGATATAAGCCAGCTCCAGCGAATATCAGCCGCAACAGATGCCAGATCCGCTGATGAATTGACCAATGCAACCAATCGTTCATGATGGGAGACATCCATACTAGCAACAGCACCATCAACGTGACCGCGACCAGCACCTTAGCAATAAATAGCAACGTATTGCGGCTGACGCGGTAAACACCAGCCAGATGTAATCCACGATACAGCAGGCTGGCGTTTAACAATGCCGACATAGAAGTGGCAATAGCCAGTCCAACATAACTGAACGGAAAAGCCAGAATAATGTTGAATACCATGTTGCTTAGCATCGCGATAATGCCAATTTTCACCGGTGTTTTGGTATCCTGACGCGCATAATAGCCAGGAGCCAACACTTTGATCAGCATGAAACTAAGCAGACCGGTGCCATAGGCAATGAGCGATGCTGAGGCCATATTCACATCTTCCATATCGAAAGCCCCACGCATAAACAGCACCATTAACATGGGTTTAGCCAACACAATCAACCCAGCCATCGCGGGAGCGCCGAGTAAAATGATGGCGCGAACGCCCCAGTCCATTGTCTGTCCAAACTCCGAGCTTTCAGCATTCACATGCTTGCGCGACAAGGTAGGCAAAATAACAGTAGCGATGGCAATTCCAAACAGCCCCAGCGGAAACTCCAGCAATCTGTCAGAGTAATATAACCAACTGATGGAGCCGGTCATCAAAAAGCTGGCGATAAAGGTATCTAATAGCAAGTTAATTTGTGACACTGAAACGCCAAACAACGCTGGCAGCATCAATTTTCTAATCTTCACCACTCCCGGTTCATGCCAGCCCCAAGAGGGCTTCACCAGGGCGCGCTCGCGCCACAGAAACGGGATCTGAAACAGAAACTGAATCACCCCACCAGCAAACACGCCCCAAGCCAGCCCAATCTCAGGCCGTTGCAACTGCGGGCTTAGCCATATGGCGGCAGCGATGATAGCGACATTCAAAAATACTGGAGTAAACGCAGATACCGCGAAACGCCCGCGAGTGTTCAATATGGAGCCAGACAGTGCGGTAAAGGTAATAAACCACAGGTAAGGAAAGGTAATTTTCAGCATCAGGGATGCCAGTTCAAACTTAGTACCATCGGGCTCATGATTCAGCCAGGCCACAAACCAACCTGCGCCAAATAAGGCAGTCAGTACTGGCGAGGCCAGAATCCCGATAAACGTCACTATGGTGACCAATATCCCGAGGGTACCCGCTACCTTGGACAATAAATGCCGCACCGCATCATCAGACTCGGTTTCCTGATATTCGGTCAAGACTGGGACAAATGCTTGAGCAAAAGCCCCTTCGGCAAAAAGACGCCGCAGGAAGTTCGGAATTTTATTGGCAAAGAAGAAAACATCTGCGCTTACACCAGCCCCCATCAGGTTGGCCACGACAACGTCCCGAACTAACCCTAGGACACGCGAAATCAAGGTCATCACACTGACAATTAGACCCGAACGCACCAGTTTTTTGCTCAATCAAACTTCCCCGGAAAGCCATTGACAGGCAAACGGGACCATACGCAAATTTTCCATCTGGACCCTGTCACATAGCGGCAATTGCTGTTAGAATGCGCCCCATCTTACACGAGTTGGGTTGAGGAAAGCCAAATCGCCTAGGAAATATTTGCTTTTGTGGCGGATATTCCATCATTGTCGTTGACAAAAAGGTGAAAAACGGGCATCCTCCTCGGCCTTTAAAAGTCATAATTCCCAGTTTTTAGGAGTTGCACCTTGGCTAACAGCAAGACTGCAAAGAAACGCGCGCTTCAGTCTGAAAAGCGTCGTCAACACAATGCAAGCCGTCGCTCTATGATGCGCACTTATGTTAAGAAAGTTATCGCCGCTATCCGCGCCGGTGACCATAAAGCCGCTGTTGAAGCATTTGCGACAGCACAGCCTATCCTTGATCGCATGGCTACTAAAGGCCTGATCCACAAGAACAAGGCTGCTCGTCATAAGACTCGTTTGAACGCCCGTATCAAAGCACTGGCTGCTTAATTGGCTCTTATGAAAAAAACCGGCGAAAGCCGGTTTTTTATTGTCCGTAATTTACCTAAACATAGCTAATGGGCTCAAAAAGCGCGTTTTTGCAGGCAGGGAGAGGGTGAAGTCAGTTAAAAGAGCAAAAGAAAAACACGTCGAAACCACAGCGTTTGGCTGGCTATTCTGCCGCTACATCGCTCTCCCAGATAGTGCCTCGGGGGAACTGCCAGTTACCAGCCAAAAATCTGTCAATTACATCTGAAAGTCAGTCCGCATTAATGACAATAAATATTATCGATCAAACGGATCATCTCTTTGACTTCGTCACTTTTCAGGGAGTAATAAACTGTCTGCGCTTCTTTACGGGTAGCCACCAAATTATCTTTACGCAGCCAAGCCAGATGTTGCGACAATGCCGATTGACTCAAGCCGAGTTTTTTATTCATATCACCAACGCACATCTCTCCCTCATTCAAGAGATAGCACAGAATAAATAATCGTCTCTCGTTAGCAAGTGCCTTCAGCAATACCACTGCTTGGTCTGCTCGCTGCTGCATTAATTCTATATTCATAACGAGCCCACTCTCCTTTAATAAATTCCGACCCTAATATAGCCGCGGCTAAGGCACATAGTCGGGACGCAAAGCACATTTTTTGTTAGATTGTTTTTAAAAATGGGACACACGTTATAAAAAAGAAGGAAAGTGATGAAAAAGCCTACCCTACTATTCTTCAGTACACTGCTGCTGAGTAATCTTTTAGTACCGTTAGTTGCGGCAACAGAGCATACAAATCAAGCAGTTGTCAGTGAATTACAGAACAATGCTCTGAAATCTGATCTGGCTTATAAAATTGCCGAGTCACTAACAGTAGAAGTCGGTCCTAGACTTGCTGGCAGCGCCGAAAATGCGCTAGCGGTGGACTGGGCTGAAGCCAAACTGAAATCATTAGGATTTGATAAAGTTTACCGAGAACCCGTTATGGTGCCGGTGTGGCAACGTGGCGAGGCCAGCGCCAATGTGGTCGCGCCTTTTCCGCAGAAACTCGTGATCTCTGCGCTCGGAGGCAGTGTGGCCACGCCGCCAGCAGGATTACAGGCAAAAGTGGTACGTTTTGACACTCTCGCCGCGCTAACTGCGGCAGATGCCGCACAGGTAAAAGATAAAATCGTCTTTATTGACCAAAAAACTGAACGTCATCAAGACGGCAGCGGCTACGGAAAAAGTGTTGGCGGCAGAGTCAATGGGGCAGTAGCAGCAGCTCGTAAAGGGGCTGTGGCGGTGCTCATCCGCTCGATTGGGACAGATCATGACCGCATGGCACACACCGGCCTGATGCATTATCAAGAGGATGTACCCCGCATCCCAGCAGCGGCACTGACCAATCCAGATGCCAACCAACTGGATGCCATGTTACGTAGAGGCCAAGAAGTCACATTGTCGTTGAACATGTCGCCCAAGAGTCTGGGCAATACCACAACCTACAACGTGATTGGTGAGTATACCGGTAGCAGCAAGCCTGACGAAATCGTCTTGCTTGGTGCCCACCTTGACTCTTGGGATGAAGGCACTGGCGCAATAGACGATGCGGCTGGTGTTGCCATTGTCACTGCCGCAGCCAAAATGATAGGAGATCTGCCGCAACGCCCGGCCCGCACGATTCGTGTTGTGCTGTTTGCCGCAGAGGAGATAGGTCTGTTAGGCGGCAAAGCGTATGTTGCCCAGCACGCCAATGAAATGGCCAAACACTATATTGCAGCAGAATCAGACTTTGGCGCGGGGCGTATTTATCGCGCTGATGTCCGCGTCAACGAAACAGCGCTAAGTCCTGTTTGGCAGCGTTTGTCCGGACTGGCGGCGCTCAATGTGGCACAGGGCAATAATGGTGCACGTGGTGGCTCTGAAGTCTCACTGTTACCAACTGAAGGCGTACCGGTTGCTTCGCTACGCCAGGATGGTAGTGATTATTTTGATTACCATCATACCCCCAATGACACACTAGATAAGATTGACCCGGCAGCACTGGCGCAAAACGTAGCGGTTTATGCCACATTTGCCTATCAGATGGCACAATCTACACTGCAATTACGGCCTCTGCCGCAAGCTCAGTAATAACTAGCCTATATTCGGAGCGGCCAACATCACTGCCGCTCCTGCGTTCTTTTTATGTTTGCGCGAGGCCAGGCTGGTGAATAATCCGCCGCTTATTGGCAATCTCCGCCACCTTTTGTGATAACCATCACTATTAGTCGTGTAAACTCACCACCAGCGTCGCATTTTTCAGTTTTTAAAGCTGACAATAAGCGAGAAAAAAGCCGTTCTCTGAGATAATTCACTTTAGTTACATAAGTTTCAAATCAGAACTGATGATCCCCATATTTGATAAACCCGGTATTTTTGCCAGTTTCATTTACCGAAATGCCCGTATTATCCACACCCTGAAAATTGCCTTAGCGTTATTCATTGTGGCGCTATTTAACTGGCTATGGCCTGTGCCCCACTTTATCTGGGCGATGGTCACCATTGTGATCATTATGATGGGGCTGCCACAAGTAGGTGGGGCGATCGAAAAGTCACTGCAACGTGCAATTGGTACGCTCATCGGCTCCGCTTATGGTGTGTTTCTGGTGATCGCAATGGATAACTACTGGAGTCTGATGGGCCTGCTGATTTTCGGTGTTTGTGTCGTGGTACTGCTTAACGCTGGCCGCTACAGCTATGCTTATCTGGTGACCGGATTTACCATGATCATCGTGATTGGTGACGCCAATCACGACACTTCAGAAGCGCTATGGCGCAGTGCCAATATTCTGATGGGGTGTCTTATTGCAATGCTGGTATCACTCTTTGTGTTACCAATCAAAGCCAAACAGGATTGGCGGGCACAATTAGGCAAATCTTTTTCGTTAATGGCTGAGGTGTTAGCCAATCATCTGCAAACGCATGACGATGTCGAACTCCCCGTTGAACGCCTAAAGCTGGAAAACGCTATGAAGGCGGTACTGGCACAGAAGAAACTCTTTTTCTCGCTGGAATGGGAAAGCCAGACGCTCAAGAAACATCCGCAACTGCTGACAGAATTAGCCAACGAACAGGTCCGAGTTATCACATTACTGGAACTGCTGCTGATGACCCACTGGCGTGAAGAAGAAAACGACGCTTACGGTCGCATGCAGCAGATAGCCCAACGTTTACAGCAAGACTTCGCAGCCCTAACGGATTACGTGAATGGCAAACGTCACGACCGCCCGCTATTGCCGCTGGAGCTCGAACAACGATTGCAACAACAGTTGTTGGTTGAGCAACAATTAGCGTCTGGTTCTGACAGCGAACAAACTGACCTCCAGCACTTTACCCAAAACGGTTATGGCTGGCTGCTCTACCAACTGGCGTTAGCGCTGTTGGCAATAAATCAGGAACTGGACAAACTGGAACAGGCCTATAATAAACAACAATTTCTGAATAAAGCGATGGCCGAATAATCCCGCTGACAAGTCGCATTAAACAGCGACTTGTCTTGCGCCAAATTTAGTCCCAGATCAGTTCACGGAAATGCTTACGACATACAGATTCGTAGCTTTCATTGCCACCAATTGCCACCTGGGCACCTTCGCGTACCGGCTTACCTTCGCTGTCACGACGGATCACCATGTTGGCTTTACGTCCACAGAAACAGATGGTTTTCAGCTCTACCAGTTTATCCGCCCACGCCAGCAGATACTGACTGCCGCTGAATAGCTCACCTTGAAAGTCCGTACGTAACCCGTAACACAATACCGGAATATCCAGCTTGTCCACCACATAGGCGAGCTGCTTGACCTGCGCTTTACTGAGAAATTGCGATTCATCCACCAGCACACAGTGCAGAAACTGTTGCTGATGGGCATCATTGATGATCTGTACCAGATCATCATCACCATGAAATATCAGTGCTTCGCTTTCCAGCCCGATACGAGAAGCCACTTTACCAACACCAAAACGGTCATCGATAGCTGGCGTCATCACCAACGTATTCATACCCCGTTCCCGGTAGTTATAAGAAGATTGTAGTAACGAGGTAGATTTTCCGGCGTTCATTGCCGAATAATAAAAGTAAAGCTGAGCCAAGACCGGCGCTCCCGCAGTTGTTAATGCCCGCTATCTTACCGCGTTTGCTGATAAAAATCAGTGGTGACTGCACTCAGCCTCAGAGTGGTAGCTCATCTCTAATGCAATCAATTTGTTACAATTTTACCGCTTTTATACCAGGTTGTTCGAACCTGATTCAGTTTGGATTAATTCGCCGTTGTTAGCGTGCAGCGTTCATCAGCTTAACGACAACGGAAAAGACAAGATGCGAAAAACTCTTTTAGCAATCGCCTTAGGGCAAGCGCTGTTACTGGCAGGTTGTGCCAGTGCCGACAAACAGCCACAAGCAACAGTTGCGGCCGAAGCTGTACAGCAAAACCCCCTCTTCAGCGCCAGCCAACTGCAATATCAGGCACCGGATTTCAGTCAGATCCGCACCGAACATTTCCAACCGGCATTAGAGGCTGGCATTCTAGCCCACGATAAAGAAGTGCAGGCCATCGCCATGCAATCGGCTCCGCCCACCTTTGAAAATACCATTGTCGCGCTGGAAAAATCTGGGGCACTGTTGGACCGCGCATCTTCCGTGTTTTATAACCTCAGCAGTTCTAACAGCAACCCAGAAATCCGCCGTATTCAAAGCGAAATGGCCCCAAAAATGGCGGCACACACTGACAATATCAATCTGAATCCACAACTGTTCGCGCGCATTAACACCTTGTATCAACAGCGTCATCAGTTAACGCTGACGCCCGAACAAGTCCGCCTAATTGAAGTCTACCACCAACGTTTTGTGCTTGCCGGCGCACAGCTCAATGAAACCCAGAAAGCACAAATCCGGGCGCTTAATGAAGAACAATCAAAGCTGACTAACGAGTTTCAGCAACGATTATTAAAACTCACCAAAGCCAGCGCCGTTATTGTGGACGACGTCGCACAGCTTGACGGTCTTTCTGATTCTGCCATCCGTCATGCCGCCAAAGCGGCTAAAGACGCCGGGCATGACGGTCAATATCTGCTTAACATCACTAACACTACCCGTCAGCCGGTACTGGCACAGCTGCATAATCGCGAATTGCGGCAGAAAATCTGGCAAGCCTCCGCTAACCGTGGTTTAAGTGGCGAAGACGAAACAGTATCACTGGTGGCGCGCTTAGCTCAGTTGAGAGCAGAAAAGGCAAAACTGCTCGGTTTCGATAACTGGGCCAGCTACCGTTTAGCGCCACAGATGGCGAAAACCCCACAAGCCGTGTTTGACATGTTTGGCTCTATGGTCCCGGCGGTGGTAGCCAACACCCAAAAAGAAGCCGATGCCATTCAGGCGATGATCACCAAAAGCGGCGGTGACTTTACGCTGCAACCCTGGGATTGGGCCTACTACGCCGAAAAAGTACGCCAGCAACAATATGATCTGGATGAAAATAGCCTCAAACCCTATTTTGAGTTCAACCGCGTGCTGCAAGATGGGGTGTTCTACACCTTGAATCAGCTCTACGGCGTTACCTTTAAGCCGCGGCCAGATCTGCCGGTCTATCATCCAGACGTCAAAGCCTGGGAAGTGTTTGATGCCGATGGCAGCAGTCTGGCGATATTCTATGGTGATTATTTTGCCCGCGAAGGTAAACGAGGCGGGGCCTGGATGAGTTCCTTCGTACGCCAAAGCGGCCTGCTGGGACAAAAACCTGTGGTCGTCAATGTGATGAATATCCAGAAAGCCCCAGATGGCGAGCCCACTTTTGTTAGCTATGACCAAGTGACCACCATGTTCCACGAGCTGGGACATGGTACCCACGGTATGTTTTCCAAGGTTAACTATCCAAGCCTTTCCGGCACTGCGGTTTCAAGAGACTTTGTTGAATTTCCGTCAACCTTTGAAGAAGACTGGGCGGGTCATCCCAAGGTACTCGCCAATTACGCGAAACATTATCAGACGGGCGAACCGCTGCCTGCGGATATGCTAGACAAGCTGTTGCGCTCTCGTAGTTTCAATATGGGTTTTGATACGCTCGAGTACATGTCTGCAGCACTATTGGATTTGGAATGGCACAGTCTTAGCGCTGACGCACCACTACAAAACGTTGCACAATTTGAAGCTCAAGCGTTGGCAAAACATGGGGTGGATCTGGCAGCGGTGCCACCACGTTATCGTTCCAGTTACTTTGCTCACGCGTTTCCAGGCGGTTATAGCGCCAGTTATTACGCTTACATGTGGAGTGAAATTCTGGCAGCAGATGCCTTTGCCTACGTGCAAACACAGGGTGGACTTAACCGTGATATCGGCATGAAATTCCGCAAAGCGATCCGGGAAGTAGGTAACAGCGTAGCCCCTATGGAAGCCTATGAGAACTTCCGTGGGCAGCAACCAACAACCGAAGGGCTGCTGAAACGCCGAGGATTGATGTAACTGCATCATCGGCAACACAAAAAAAGCGCAGCATCAGCCGCGCTTTTTTATTATTCAAAGGCTAGCTGTCTGCGCGTTTTCTAAACCAGAACAACCCCGCCACAAAGAGTACCAGACAACACAACAGTCCCAAGACAACTGACTCGGTGTACCCCATCACCAGATAGCCGCCAAGCGAAATAAATGCGACCAGCAATGCGTAAGGCAACTGGGTGGTGACATGATCAATATGGTGGCAACTAGCGCCAGTAGACGACAAAATTGTTGTATCGGAAATCGGCGAGCAATGGTCACCAAACACTGATCCAGATAACACCGCCGCCATCATCGGCAACATCATACTTTGATGACTGCCCATCGCCATATCGGCGGCAATAGGCAGCATGATGCCAAACGTCCCCCAACTGGTCCCGGTAGAAAACGCCGTCAGTCCAGCCAACACAAATAACACGGCTGGTAACAACGCAAATGGAATATTGCCACTTGCAAGACTCGCCATGAATTTACCGGTTTCTAACTGCCCGATCACACCGGAAATAGTCCAAGCAAACATCAGGATATAAATCGCAGGGAGCATGGATTTCGCACCGACAAACAGCCCAACAGCAATATCCCGCAGCGGTAGTTTTTGACGAAACGCCAGCAACAGCGTGGTTGCCAACCCCAAGAGCGCACCGAAGAATAACGACGCACTGACATCGGTCTTTTCAAACGCCCCAATCAGCGAAAACGTTTTGCCTTCGCTAGACAACACCGCAGCGCCACTGCTTACCATAAAATATAAGGTGGCAACGACCAAAACCGAAATGGGGATAAACAACCCCGCTACTTTGCCACTATCCGCCTCCGCCAACTCGGCGGTCGCCCCAGGCGGAACACCTTTACTGTCGTCATACAATTGCCCTTTACGGGCGTTGAGTTCGTGGCGACGCATAGGACCAACGTCCAGTTCAAACAAGGCCACAAATAACAGCAGCAATAACGCAAATAAAGGGTAATAGTTCATCGGGATCATCTCGACGAAAGCGGTGAGATGTCCGGTTGACGCCATATCATGTGTGGTCAGTATGCCGCCAATTAAGGCGATGATATACGCGCCCCAACTCGATACCGGAGAAATCACGCACACTGGCGCAGCGGTAGAATCCAGCAAATAAGCCAACTTTGCGCGGGAAATATAATAGCGATCAGTCAACGGTTTACAGATACTGCCAACCACCAGACTGTTAAAATAATCATCAATAAACACCACACATCCCAAAAACATGGTCAGCAATTTAGCATCGCGACGTTTGCGGATATGTTGCTTAGCCCAGTTCGCAAAGGCGCGAGCGGAACCACTGACGGTTATCAGCGCGGTGATCATGCCGAGGACTAATAGAAAGCCCAGAATGTATAGGTTCCAACTGTTGATGGCACCATCGCTCCAGAACAGGCCAGAGACCTTTTCGGCCAGATACAACGCAGAATCGTGAATAGACCACTGATTTAGCAAAAATGTACCGATTAGAATGCCAACGCCAAGCGATAGCAGTACTTTACGGGTGAGAATCGCCAACAAGATAGCCACCACAGGCGGCAATAACGAAAGTGCCGAATCGGCATAACTGAGTACTGTCATTTTCTAATATATTCTTGTGTGACCGGCGGAGGCACAAAAAGGCACACAACAGACAGTATCGTCCCGTGTACCTGGCCGATCATCAAAGACCGACTTCTTTTCAGTAGCGCTCCACGGCAGTTAATCCAGCTATTTCTAGCCCACCATGGCAGTGCTGTCCCTGTTCGGGAACAGCCCCAACAACGGAATTGATGGTTCCAGCTGTTTCGGCACCGGATCCTTTCACGACACATCAAACGGTATCACCCTGCTTGTCGTTACTCATATCAGGCGCGCCTCTACTTCTCAGAACGCCGTTTGGCGCGAGGCAGAAAACAAAAAAGGCAGCGATGGTGCTGCCCATAGCTGCCTATCCTGACGCAGAAGCTGAATTAAATCAACTCTACCAATTTGGGCACCGCCTCGAACAGATCGGCTTCCAAACCATAATCTGCCACCTGGAAAATAGGTGCCTGTGGATCTTTATTGATCGCCACAATGACTTTCGAATCTTTCATACCCGCCAGATGCTGAATGGCACCAGAGATCCCCACCGCAATATAAAGCTCAGGTGCAACGATTTTACCGGTTTGTCCCACCTGCAAATCATTGCTGATATAGCCAGCATCCACGGCTGCGCGAGAAGCGCCTACCGCACCACCGAGTTTGTCCGCCAACGTTTCCAGTATGGCAAAGTTGTCGGCACTGCCTAGCGCCCGACCACCAGATACGATCACTCTGGCATTCCCCAATTCAGGGCGCTCAGATGCCACGGTGGTGTGCGCTAGCTCACTGCACACCGAATTTATCACAACATCTAAAGCCACTATCGTGGCATTAGCGGTTGCCGGCACCGCATCAAAGGCACTGGCGCGGACAGTTGCAACTTTCACTGCATCAAGACTTTTAACCTTTTCCAACGCATTTCCGGCGTAAATCGGATGAACAAAAGTATCTGCGTCTTCGATTTTGACCACTTCCGATATCATCGCCACATCCAGCAGAGCTGCTACGCGTGGCAATAGATCTTTTCCCGTGGAGGTTGCGGCAGCGAAAATATGGCTGTACCCCGATGCCTGTCCCACCACCAGCTTAGCTAGATTGTCAGCCAGTTGCGCCTTATATACCGGATCATCCGCCACTAACACGCGGCCAACGCCCTGCAACTTGGCAACGGACTCAGCAACCGCCGCACAAGCGCTCCCGGCAACCAGCACATCAATGTCAGCCGCCAGACTCGCTGCTGCCGCGACCACTTTGGCGGTTTCTGACTTGAGACTGACATTATCATGTTCTGCAATTACTAATACGGTCATGTCAGATCACCTTTGCTTCATTCTTCAATTTGTCTACCAGTTCCTCTACCGAGGCAACCATTACACCGGCCTTGCGCGCTGCAGGAGGCGTCACGGCGAGTATCTGCTGATGTGGTTTCAAGGTCACACCAAGTTCAGCGACCGTCAGCGTATCAAGCGGTTTGCGTTTTGCTTTCATAATATTTGGCAACGATGCATAACGCGGTTCATTGAGTCGCAGATCGGCAGTCACCACGGCAGGCAAAGGGAGTTGCAGTTGCTGTATTCCACCGTCGATTTCACGACTGACAGTCAGTTGCCCATCAGCGATATCAACCATAGAGGCAAAAGTGGCTTGCGGCATATCGGCTAAAGCGGCCAGCATCTGTCCTGTCTGATTATTATCGCCATCAATTGACTGCTTACCCATTAGGATCAATTCAGCTTGTTCGCGCGCCTGCACTGCCAGCAGTATTTTGGCAACGGATAAAGGGAGCATAGGTTCATCGGTTTCAACCAGAATGGCTCTGTCAGCACCCAACGCCATAGCTGTACGCAGTTGTTCCTGCGCCACTTTGGGGCCAATACTCACCACCACCACTTCATCGGCTTTACCTGCTTCTTTCAGTCTTACGGCTTCTTCCACCGCAATTTCGCAGAAGGGATTCAATGCCATTTTTAGATTGGCGGTGTCCACTGCGGTATGTTCCGCATTCACACGAATTTTGACATTGGCATCCACCACCCTTTTTACGGGTACCATTACTTTCATAGGACTTCCTTTGCTGCACTCGTAACAGATTTCTGATATGAAAGGAGCCACCTTGCATAGATGACTCTTAGTTGCTGCAACTCTATGCTACGTTTACGTTCACGTCAACTAATTTAAACAAGTGTTTAGACGACAATCTTTTGACTTATTATCTTATTTATTTCTAATAAGTACCCCAAGTGACCCAAATATTGACTTAGTTATATTGGAAATAAAAAAAACTAAGAATGAACGGAAATTCATTTGATCCATTTAAATAATGTTTCTATTATTCGTGCTGGTGTCATATTAATCCCAAGTTCTATATAGAGTGGAATCAAAATAATTATGAGCGAATTTCTCGAAATATTGACTCACGCCCGCCGCTTTAAGGCTGCTGTCAAAGATCTAAGCGTGGAAGAACTACGTGATCTAGCAAATAAACTGGAAAAGATTGTGGCTGAGCGTGAAGAAGAAGCCGCTGAAGAAGCTAAAGCACAAGCTGATCGTCTGGCTAAAATTGAAGAAATCCGGCAACAAATGGAATCAGTAGGTCTTTCTGTTGAAGATCTAGGCGTAGTTGCTGCTGCAAAACCGGTTAAAAAACGTGCACCACGTCCACCTAAATACAAAATTGAAATCGATGGTGAAACTGTTACCTGGACAGGTCAGGGACGTATGCCAACCGTATTCAAAAATGAAATGGAAAAAGGCCGCTCCATGGACGATTTCCTGATCGACTGAAACTACAGTTGATTTTAAAAGCCCCTGTCTCAGGGGCTTTTTTGTTTCGGTATTTGATAGTCAAGATACAATATATTTTAAAAAGCCTTACAATTCGCTATTGGTGTTTACACATTATCTACGTTAACGTTAGTTCAGCCCTTCAAGTCTAGAAAAGGTTTGAACCTTCATGAATTATAAGACTTTCACCGCAGGTCTCTGCACCCTAGCCTGCCTGACAACTCAGGCCGGAGAAAGCCAGTTAACAGATAACACCCCCACCCTTACCGCACTGACTCATGCGACATTGATACTCGCACCGGGAAGTGAATTATCTAACGCAACACTACTGTTAGAGAATAACCGCATTAAAGCGATTCTTCCGGAAAATGATATTCCTCAGAATGCCTTTGAAATAAATCTTTCTGGCTTGCGGATTTATCCGGGTTTTATCGATCCTTATGCTGAATATGGCATTGAACTGCCACAAAATTCTGCTAAAGCCCAACCTCCGGTATATAACATTAAACGCATCGGGGGTAACGCCGCCAATGGTGCTATTCACGCAGAAAAAGAGTGGTTTTCCAAGGTTTATCCAGATCCCAAGGCGGCAGAGAAATGGATGAATAACGGATTCACCAGCGTTCAAAGTGCTCACCTTGATGGAATATTCCAAGGTACTGCAGTGACATTATCTCTGGCGGATAAAAAAGCAAACGAGATAATTTATAACGCTCGTGGCAAACAGTTTATGGCGTTCAATAAGGGAAGTTCTCCCCAAGATTACCCCACATCATTGATGGGGAGTATCGCGCTTATCCGTCAAACCTTCAGCGATGCACGCTGGTATAATGACAGCCTCGCCAAAGTAAAAGATTATCCCGATGATGTTAAAGCTCCAGATTTTAATATTGCATTAGAACGCTTACGCAGTATTAAAGAACAGGGTGTGATATTTAATAGCGGCAATCTTAATAGTGAATTACGTGCGGCCAAGCTATTGAAACAGCAAGGGCTAAAGGTGCAATTGTTGGGTAGCGGTGAAGAGTACGCCCGTATCAGTGAACTTGCCGCCTATCATCCGCAGTTAATACTGCCACTAAATTTTCCAGCAGCCCCTGATGTCAGCAACGAAACGGCCGCCGCTAATGTGACGCTGTCTGAACTACGTCATTGGGAACGCGCACCAGCTAATCCTGTGGCGGTAGCCGCGGCGAATATTCCGTTTGCGATGACACAACACGGCATTGAAGCTAAAGCGTTCTGGCCACGTTTAAAAATGGCGGTAGCCGCCGGATTAACTGAGAAACAAGCCCTCACCGCCCTAACCACTCAGGCTGCTGAACTTGCCGGTATTGCGAATGTTGCCGGAAAGCTAGCACCCGGATATATGGCGGACTTGGTCATTACCCAAGGCAATCCCTTTGTGGACGGCAAAATCGTCAGTGTCTGGTTACAAGGAAAAGAACACGCTTTACGCCCGAAAAGCTACCGCTGGCACGGGGATTACAAACTGCGTTTTGCGCAGATGGAGCTGGATCTGTCGCTGACAATGCCAGATAGCACGGCGGATAAATCCCGTGGCAGTTTCATTAGCGGTGATAAAGAACTCGCGATCACCGCAATTGATGCCGATGAGCAGCGGCTGAATTTCACGTCAGATCTCAGTAGCGCCGGCTTGCCGGGCATCAGTCGCTTTACGCTGTGGCGCGATAACGAAGGTATTCGAGGCCGTTTGTTATTAGCCGATGGCAAAGTAGAACTAGTGAACGGCCAAATAGTTGCCATGCCAACACCGGCCACTGCGCATGAGACACCGAAAGATGTCAACTACATAGGCCATCAAGTGACGCCGATACAGGCATTTGGCATAGACTCTCTGCCTGTCACGGAAAAGCTGCACATCCAGAATGCCACCGTTTGGACCTCTGCTGCCGCAGGGATTTTACAACACACCGATGTCTTGATTGCCAACGGCAAAATTGAACGCATCGGCCAACAGTTGGCAACCCCGTCGCATTATCAAGTGATTGATGCCAATGGTAAGTATCTAACAGCCGGTATCATTGACGAGCACTCGCATATTGCCATCAACGGCGGCGTTAATGAAGGCTCTGAAGCCGTCACCGCCGAAGTGCGCATCGGCGATGTTATCGATCCCAATGCCATTGCGATATATCGGTCCTTAGCGGGAGGAGTCACTACTGCTAATCTGCTGCATGGCAGTGCTAATCCTATCGGTGGGCAAGCGCAAGTGATCCAATTACGTTGGGGCGAAACGGCTGAAGGTCTGAAATTTAAGGACGCAAATAAAGGGATCAAGTTTGCATTAGGAGAAAACGTCAAACAAAGCAACTGGGGTGAAAATTATAACAAACGGTTCCCGCAGAGCCGCATGGGGGTACAAACCCTGTTTACGGATACCTTTAACGCGGCGCTTGATTACGATGCCAGACGCCAGGAATATGCCGAACTGCGTTCTCGCGATAAGCGTAAAACACTGGAGCCTCGACCAGACTACCGCATGGAGACAGTTGCTGAAGTGGTAAAGGGTGAGCGCGATGTGCACATTCACTCCTACGTCCAGTCTGAAATTCTGATGTTTATGCGTCTGGCAGAAGCCTATGACTTCAAAGTAAAAACTTTCACCCATGTACTGGAAGGCTACAAAGTTGCGCCAGAACTTGCGGCGCATGGAGCCGGAGCATCCACCTTTGCGGATTGGTGGGCCTATAAATTTGAAGTCTATGACGCCATTCCACAAAATGCCTGCTTGCTACAACAGCATGGAGTGCTCACATCCATTAACTCAGACGACAATGAGATGCAACGACGGCTGAATCAAGAGGCTGCCAAATCGATTAAGTATTGCAACATGTCAGTAGAAGACGCCTGGAAGATGGTCACCATCAACCCAGCCAAGCAACTGGGTGTGGATGATGTCACCGGTTCAATAGAAGTCGGCAAACAGGCGGATTTAGTGCTGTGGGATCATAATCCACTGTCTGCCTACGCCAAGACTGAGGCGGTGTGGATTAACGGTAAACGCTACTTTGACCGGCAACAGGATGCCCAGAAAACGCAAGCCATTGCAGAAGAACGCGAAGCGCTGATCCAGAAAGTGTTGCACAGCAGTGAAGAGCGCAAGCTAGGTGAACAATCAGCGCTAGAACAGGAACCGATGTGGCACTGTGATACAGAATACAACGCTTGGAACAGTCAGAAGGAGCACGCCCTGTGAACATTATTCAACGTACGCTGTTCCTGACGCTCTTAGGCACTTGTTGCAGTATGGCGTTTGCCTATGACATGGTACCGGCAGCGAAGCCACAAGCTGCCACCTTGCTGAAAAACGCCACGGTACACACAGTGCTGAATGGCACCTTGCCACACACAGACTTATTACTGGAAAACGGAAAAATCAAAGCCATTGGCAGTCACTTAACAGACGCTAGCGCCACCGTAGTAGATCTGACTGGTAAGCATGTCTATCCGGGGCTGATAGCCCTTGATACCACGTTAGGACTCACCGAAATCTCTATGGTTCGTTCCACCAACGATACCAGTGATGTCGGTGATGATAATCCGCAATTACTGGCCGCGGCAGCCTACAATCCCGATTCAGAACTGCTGCCAACTGTCAGGGCCAACGGTATCACCCATGTCCAAAGTACTCCACGTGGTGACGGCTTGGCAGGGCAATCAGTATTGGTCAACCTAGACGCCTGGACCATTGAAGACGCCACACACGCCGCGACTGCGCAATATCACTTGTACTGGCCTGAATTACCTAGGGTTTATGCCGATAGCGAGCGGACTAAGAAAGCAGCCGATGCCTATCAACAAGCCGTCAAACGCATTAAACAACACTTTAATGCGGCGTACCGCTATCAGCTAGGCATTACCGGTAAACAACATCAAAAAGAGGATATTCGCTGGCAGGCACTTGCGCCGCTGTTCAAGGGGAATGGCAAACTGTTTGTCCATGCCGATCAGCAGCAGGCTATTGAAGCTGCAGCAGCTCTGGCCCGCCAATACCAGTTACCACTGGTTATTGTAGGCGGCTACGATGCCTGGCGTCTGGCCGATGTGCTGAACGAACTCCATGCTGCCGTTATCTACACCCATTGTCTGGATCTGCCACAACAAGCCGATGACCCAATAGGGCAAGCCTTTAAAATTCCGGGACTGCTGAAAAAGGTAGGCATCCCGTTTGCCATTGGCTTTAGCGATGACTGGGATAGCCGCAATTTACCGTTAGCAGCAGCACAAACGGTCGCATGGGGATTAACCCAAGAAGAGGCTTTAAAAGCGATTACTTATGATGCAGCTCAAATAGTCGGTGCCACAGAGCTTGGTGCCATCGTGGAAGGCTATGATGCCAGTTTAGTGGTAAGTGATGGCGACATTCTCGACCCGATGACCAGTAAAATTGAAGCGTTATATATCGATGGACGGCAAGTTGATCTGAATAATCGTCATCGTCAGCTTTATCAAAAGTACCTCAAGCGATAGAATCAGCCTAATCGTCCTGCACCATTGCAGGACGTAATCCGCCCTCTACCCATAAGGTACGACCATGAAACAACTGGTTATTTTTCCACTGGCAGCATTGTTATGCGCCTGTGGCAGCGATTATACCTTCAATTCCAATCTCGATCGTAAGGCGTTCAAGGAATACTTCAAACCTTCCGAAGTGCAACTGTTTGATCATACCCAACCAACGGTGGCTTACGATACTTTAGGGCTGGTAGAAGGCAGTGTTTGTCAGATGGAAGAAAATGGTGTGCCTGCCAGTTTAGCGGATGCACGCACCGATGCGCGCCGTAAAGCCGCTGATATTAAAGCTAACGGACTGATTATCAAAAGCTGCACCGAACTGAAAGAGCCTGGGAAAGGGTGTTACAGCAGCGCCATTTGTGTTGGCCAGGCTATCCGTCTACACCAAAAGAACTGATCTTTCCTTTATGCAGTTTGAAAACAAAATCGCAGCCGTTGCCGTGTGCCGAACACCTTATAAGCAAAAGTTTGGCATTCCCAGACAACCTGGGCTGGTGGACTTTGTCCGGGGTTATGTGGAGCTGGTGCCGCCCTATAACCATATCGATGCCGTAAGAGGACTCGAACAATATTCCCATCTGTGGCTGCTGTTTTGTTTCCACGAAAATCTGGCGCAAGGCTGGAAAACCACGGTGCGGCCGCCACGACTTGGCGGCAATGAGAAACTCGGCGTATTCGCCACTCGCTCCACGTTCCGCCCGAACGGGATTGGTCAATCGGTAGTGAAATTACACGCAGTGCATCAGCAAAAAGGCAAAGTGATATTGGAAATTTCCGGCATGGACCTGTTGGATGGCACGCCAGTTATTGACATCAAACCCTATATTCCATTTTCCGATGCGATTCCTAACGCTTTAGGCGGCATGGCCCAGCAAGCTCCAGAACAAGTGAATGTCAGTTTTACCGCAGACGCAGATGCCCAAATCGCTAGCATCAGCGCGCAGTATCCTGGCCTTAAACAGTTAATTATTGCGGTGTTAGCACAAGATCCACGGCCCGCCTACAAAAAGGCGAAAGACGACCCGAAACGCTATCAGGTGGCATTATACGATCTGGATATCTTCTGGTATGCCACCGCCGTGGGGATTGAAGTGGTGGCACTACAACCGGCCCCCGCCAAGCGACAGGAACAAAACTGCGATGCTACCGTCTAGCGCTGAAGCCATGCAGGCACAGCATAAAAAGCGATTGTCATGGATGCCCTGGCTTTGGTATCGGCTAAAACCCAAACACCTGCTGTGGGCTGCACCGTGGCAACAACAAGTTCAGCAACAACTCACGGCTCTGGAAACTATCACCATTGGCGACAACTGTTTCATTGCCCCCGAGGCAGCACTGTTTGCTGAACCCGGTCGCCCCGTAACCATTGGCAAGCAGTGCATGATCGCCGCTAACTGTTTTATTCATGGACCTGTCGCTTTAGGTGACGAAGTCAGTATCAATCACAGCTGCTCACTGGATGGCGGCAGCAAAGGCATTGTGATCGGCAACCAGACCCGTATTGCCAACAATGTCACTCTCTATGCCTTTAATCACGGCATGGCGCCAGATATGCCAATATACCGCCAAAGCAGCCAATCCCGCGGCATCGTTATTGGTCAGACGTCTGGGTGGGCGCGCAAGTAGGGATTGTCGATGGCGTGACCATTGGTGATGGTGCGGTTATCGGTATGGGTGCTATCGTCACCAAAGATGTACCTGCTTGGGCCATTGTTGCTGGCAACCCGGCGGTTATCATAGGCGATCGGCGGCAAAAGCCCCTGACGGGCAGTAATATCGATTCACCACTGGACTGAAAGCATAAAATTGTGGATTTACCCGCTGCGGTAGCGTGACATCATCAAAGCAGGTGATAAAATGTCGGCCATTCAATTTCATGGGGTCCTGGGTAAATGCGAATCAGCCAATACCTACTATCAACTCAAAAGGAAACTCCTGCCAACGCAGAAGTGGTTAGTCATCAACTTATGCTGCGCGCCGGGATGATCCGCCGTAACGCTTCTGGCCTATACAGCTGGTTACCATCAGGTTTGCGCGTACTGCGCAAAGTCGAAGCCATCGTGCGCGAAGAGATGGAAAAAGCCGGAGCCATCGAAATCCTGATGCCAATGGTGCAGCCGGGCGACCTGTGGGTCGAAAGTGGTCGTTGGGATAAGTTTGGTCCAGAACTGCTGCGTTTTGTTGACCGTAATAACCGTGATTTTGTCCTCGGCCCGACACACGAAGAAGTGATCACTGACCTGATCCGCAAAGAGATCAGTTCATATAAGCAGTTGCCACTGACCCTGTTCCAGATCCAGACCAAATTCCGTGACGAAGTGCGACCACGTTTTGGGGTGATGCGTGCCCGTGAATTCCTGATGAAAGATGCCTACTCTTTCCATCTGGATCAGCAGACCATGGATAATACCTACCACGCCATGTACACCGCCTACTGCAACATCATGTCACGCATGGGCTTAGAGTTTCGTCCGGTGCTGGCCGATACCGGTTCTATCGGTGGCAGCATGTCCCATGAGTTCCATGTGCTGGCGCAGAGCGGTGAAGACCTGATTGCCTACTCAACCGGCAGCGATTACGCCGCCAATATTGAGAAGGCCGAAGCACCGTTGCCTACCACCACTCGCGCAGCCGCCACAGCAGCAATGCAATTGGTGGATACCCCCAGTGCCAAAACGATTGAAGAGCTGGTTAATCAGTTTGGCCTAGCCATCGAAAAAACCGCTAAAACATTGATCGTCCGTGGTGACAGTGAAGAAACCCCATTGATCGCGGTGATGGTGCGTGGCGATCACGAGCTGAACGAAGTGAAGGCCAGCAAATTGCCGGGTGTTTTGGCGCCACTGGAATTTGCCACTGAAGCGGAAATCCGAGCGGCTATTGGCGCCGGTCCAGGTTCTTTAGGCCCGGTTGGCCTGAAAATGCCACTGTATATTGATCACGCGGTTGCCGTGATGAGTGATTTTGGCGCAGGAGCCAACCTTGATGGTAAGCACTATTTTAACATCAACTGGGAACGGGATGTCGCCCTGCCACAGGCATTTGATATTCGTAACGTGGTTGAAGGTGAAGCCACCCCAGATGGTAAAGGCACTTATGCTTTTGCCCGTGGTATTGAAGTAGGCCATATCTTCCAGCTAGGCACCCGCTATTCACAAGCGATGAACGCTACCGTGCTTGATGAAAATGGCAAATCACAAATCATGCTGATGGGCTGTTATGGTGTCGGCGTTAGTCGTATCGTAGCGGCTGCGATTGAACAGAATCATGACGATCGCGGCATTATTTGGCCGGATGCGATTGCGCCGTTCAAAGTCGGCATTCTGCCGATGAACATGCACAAGTCTCATCGAGTCACAGACATCGCCGAACAGCTTTATAAAGATCTGCAGGCTGCAGGGATTGAAGTGCTGTTTGATGATCGTAAAGAGCGTCCAGGGGTGATGTTTGCCGATATGGAACTGCTGGGTATCCCACACACTATCGTGATTGGTGACCGCAATATTGACGCCGGGGTATTTGAATACAAAAATCGCCGTACCGGAGAAAAGCAAGAAATCTCGATGGCGGAGATTGTCGATTTCATCAAAAACACGACAATGTAAGCCAAATACCGTTCCCCGCTTTGCCGGGGAACCCTAAGCGCGAATACGGGTTTTACTCATAAAAAAACGCAGCTTTGGCTGCGTTTTTTTATTCGACGACAAGCATCAAGCTTGGGTATCAACCCCACCGCCTTGAGACACCATCACCATGGCTGGACGCAACAGCCGATCATTCAACAGATAACCTTTCTGCATCACCAGCATCACGCTATTAGCAGGATGCTCTGCGCTGGGCTGCATGCCAATGGCCTGATGCTGTTCTGGGTTAAACGGTTGGCCTAACGGGTCCACCTGCTTCACCCCAAATTTTTCCACAGCGGCCAACAGCGTTTTCTGGGTCAATTCCACCCCTTCAAACATGGCTTTGGTGGTCTCATCGGCTTTATCCGCCCCCACCAAGGCACGTTCCATATTGTCGATCACTGGCAGCAGCTCGTTAACGAATTTTTCCAGAGCAAACTTATGGGCTTTTTCTACATCCTGTGCCGCACGGCGACGGACATTGTCGGCTTCGGCAGCAGCGCGTATCACTGAGTCTTGCTGCTCCAGAACTTTTGCCTGGGCTTCAGCTAATGCTTTTTCCAGTTCTTCAATACGGAAGTTGGCCTGGGTCAGTTCATCCACCACACTGGCATCTGCCGCCTGTGCGTCTGCGGCATGACTTGGCGCAGCGACTGTTTCATCCATCTGCACTGGTTCTGCTTTATGTGATTCGTTGCTCATTTTCACTCCGGCTAAAAATGCTTTAAATGCTTTGTTTCTGCATACTCTGCGCATATTATGGGGATCAATTTCGCTGTTTCAACCCTGGGCTCCCAAAAAGTATGCTCTCCGAATTCCACACTATCGGTCTGATAGGCAAACCACATCATCAAGGCACGACCCAGACACTCAAACGTTTGTTGCACTGGCTGCAAGCTCGCCATCATCAAGTATTGGTTGAAGAACGTGTCGCGTCCGAACTTGGTCAAGGGGTAGAAGCCGTCGATTTACTGGAAATTGGCGAACGCTGTGATCTGGCAATTGTGGTCGGTGGCGATGGCAATATGCTGGGCGCGGCACGGGTGCTGGCCAAATATGATATCGGTGTTATCGGTGTCAACCGTGGGCATTTGGGGTTTCTGACTGACTTGCCGCCAGATGCCTTTGAGGAATCACTCGCCAAAGTTTTAAAAGGCGAATATGAAACTGAACACCGTTTTTTGTTAGAAGCGGAAGTTCACCGTCATGGGGAACTGAAAGCGTCTAACACCGCCGTAAACGAGGCGGTACTGCACCCAGGTAAAATCGCGCATATGATTGAATACGAGGTGTATATCGACGATCAATTCATGTACAGCCAACGCGCTGACGGTATGATTGTCTCCACCCCCACCGGGTCAACCGCTTATGCGTTGTCTGCTGGCGGCGCTATCCTTACCCCCAATTTAGAAGCGCTAATCCTTGTACCCATGTTCCCACATACACTGTCCTGTCGTCCCATTGTTGTCGATGCCTCTAGTACCATTAAACTATTGGTATCACCCGATAATGGCGAAACACTGGAAGTAGGCTGTGATGGTCATGTGACGCTGGCAGTCATGCCCGGCGATGAAATTATCATTCGGCGCAATACGAGTGAGCAACTGAAACTGATCCATCCGAAGGGGTATAACTATTTCCATGTGTTACGACATAAACTTGGTTGGGGCAGTAAGCTATTTTAATTGCTGTTTTCCGATAGAAAATCTGACAGTTACTAACACTTTTGATACTTTATTTCATAAAGTGACTTTTTTTAAAGTTTCATACGCCAATCATCGACATCTCGCTCCGTCTTTTTAACCTGTTGTTAACCATCTGTTTTTAAAGCCACATTTACATTTGCCTATGTTTTATACTTATTTAGCGTCACCTAATGTGACAACCATCACATTAGTTTTTACTTAACAAAACCGAGCTTTTAATCAATGGTGAAAAAATCAGATCAATAACTTTCAAAAACAGATGAAATAATGCTTATAAATGAAAATGCCACATAAATAATCAAAACATCATTCCTTTACAGCATTATCTATTAAAAATACTTGTGATATTAATCACAAATAATACAATTGCTTTCCTGCGTAAGTTCTCATAGCCGCAAAATGCCTTTCTTCAGCTGCTTCTAGATGATCCAGATCATGTTGATGCTGCAAGAATTAGCAAAGATTATCCACACATAACTAAATAACCGGCTGTCATCCATTTGGGGGAGCAGACCGGAATAATGACAACAACTACAAGCAACATGAAAACAAGAGGCAAACATGACCTTTCTGCAACTTCTAGCTAGTCTTAGCCCAGTAATCAGCGTCATGCTGTTCCTGGTGTTGTTACGTATGCCAGCGTCCAAAGCGATGCCCATCTCTATGGTAATCACTGGTTTGGCGGCGGCGTTTATCTGGCACATGGATACCAATCTGCTGGCAGCTTCAGTAGTGGAAGGCCTGTTGGCCGCCATCACTCCGCTGACCATCATCTTTGGTGCGGTATTCCTGTTGAACACATTGAAATATTCGGGGGCAATGGACACTATCCGCGCAGGTTTTACTAACATCAGTGCCGACGCGCGGGTACAGGTCATTATTATCTGCTGGCTTTTCGGTTCTTTTATCGAAGGTTCAGCAGGTTTTGGTACACCAGCGGCAATTGCGGCACCACTGTTAGTGCTGTTGGGTATTCCGCCGGTAGCCGCTGCAGTGGTAGCGCTGATCGCTGACTCAGTTTGCGTATCATTCGGCGCTATCGGTCTGCCGGTACTGTTCGGTATGGAACAGGGCCTGCTGCAGGGGGGCACCAGTATGGCGGCAGCTCAGATTGCTGAACATGGTGGAACCTATGCTGGCTATGGTCGCTTCATCGCCATGCACATGATCTCTATGGACCTGATTGTCGGTTCACTCATCCCGCTGGTAATGGTAGCGATTCTGACCGGATTCTTTGGTCGCAAAAAGTCCTTTAAAGAAGGTCTGGCCATCTGGAAATTTGCCTTGTTTGCTGGGTTAGCCTTTACCGTACCGGCATGGCTGATTAACTACTTTGCGGGTCCAGAATTCCCATCAGTGATTGGGGCGCTTGTCGGTATGGCACTGGTGATCCCAGTGGCTCGTAAAGGCTGGCTGCTGCCGAAACAACCCTGGCATGATTTTGCGGAAAATGAAGAAGGTGCAGCCGTTGCTCATGCTGAAGCCCACTTCAGTCAATTTGCGGCTTGGACACCCTATCTGATTATGGCTGCCTTGCTGGTATTGTCCCGTACTGTGGCACCGCTGAAAGCTTGGTTGGCTGGCTTTAACATCAGCATTACCGGCATTATGGGCACCAGCTTGAAGGCCAGTTTTGCCACCTTGTATGCGCCTGGCGCATTCTTCGTTGCCGTATGTATTTTGGGGTTCTTCCTGTTCCGTATGAACGGTAATGCCATCAAAAACTCTGTCACCGTTTCCTGCAAATCGATGATCCCAACCATCATTTCCCTCGGTGCATCAGTACCTATGGTGAAAATCTTCCTGAACTCGGGAGCCAACGAAGCTGGCTTATCCTCCATGCCAGTCGCCCTGGCCAACCTGTTGGGTTCTAGCCTCGGTTCCATCTGGGAATGGGTGGCACCAATTGTGGGTATTTTCGGGGCATTCCTCTCAGGTAGTGCCACCTTCTCTAACATGATGTTCTCAGGTCTGCAGTACAGTGTTGCCGAAAATATCAACGGTAATCACACTCTCATCCTTGCGTTGCAGGGTATGGGCGCAAATGCTGGTAATATGATGTGTGTGATGAACGTGGTTGCTGCGGCAACAGTGGTAGGTATGGCAGGCCGTGAATCAGAAATTATTCGTAAAACCATGCCGGTAGCACTGGGTTATGCCCTACTAGCTGGCACAATCGCCTTTGTATGGGGCGGTTTTTAAACACAACATATAACAGACCGGAAGCAGGGGCCGACGTAGCCCCTGCCAACTCATGTGGGTTAATGTTCAAAAGAGATGTCTTATGTCAATCAATTATCAAGCTGTAACTGAAAGTCTGCGCCAGCTACTCGGGGAACGCGCCGTCAGTAATGACCCAGTACGACGCTTTGCCTGGTCGACTGATGCCAGTTATTTCCGCATTGTGCCGGAAGTGGTTGTTCACGCTGAATCGCTCGATGATGTGAAAAAGACCCTAGAAGTTGCCCGCCAGTATCAAGCACCGGTGACCTTCCGGGCTGCTGGGACGAGTCTTTCCGGTCAAGCGATCGGCGAAGGTATTTTGCTAATGCTGGGATTTGATGGTTTCCGTACCATTAATATCAGTGCCGACGCCAATAAGGTGACGCTGGGCGCTGCCGTCATTGGTGCCGATGCTAATGCGGCATTGAAACCCCTGAATAAAAAGATTGGCCCGGACCCAGCAACGCTGACATCAGCCATGGTGGGCGGTATCGTTTCTAACAATGCTTCTGGTATGTGTTGTGGTACTGCACAAAACAGTTACCAGACAATCTCCTCTGTTAAACTGGTTTTGGCAGATGGTACTGAGTTGGACACCGGCTCTGACGCATCAAAAGCAGCGTTCCGCAAATCGCACGGCGAATTGTTGGAATCGCTGAAGAATTTGGGCGAAATGGCGCGTGCCAATGAGGCGTTGGCAGCGCGCATTCGCAAAAAATATGCAATTAAAAACACCACAGGTTACAGCCTGAATTCACTGGTAGATTTTGAAGACCCGTTTGACATTATCAACCATGTATTAGTCGGCGCCGAAGGGACACTGGCCTTTGTTAACGAAGTGACCTACCACACCGTTGATGAAGCCAAATTTAAAGCCTCTGCACTAGCCGTATTCTTCAATATGGAAGATGCCGCTCGCGCCATTCCGCCCATCCAGGGCGAAAGTGTGGCCGCAGGCGAGCTGCTGGACTGGGCCTCAATCAAAGCGGTGACCGGTAAGCCTGGGATGCCAGACTGGCTCAGCCAGTTGCCGGAAGGTTCTGCAATTCTGCTGATTGAGTCTCGTGCCAACGACAAAGAAACACTGGAAAAATACACACAGGACGTGATCCAAAAACTGTCACACATTGAGACTGAACGCCCTATCACCTTCAGTACCGATCCTGCGGTATATGGTAAATATTGGGCAATGCGCTCAGGCCTGTTCCCGATTATCGGTGGTGCGCGTCCAAAAGGCACCTCGGTTATCATTGAAGACATTGCGGTAGAAGTAGAGCATCTGGCGAGCTGTGCCCATGATCTGACCGCGCTGTTCCACCAGTTTGGTTATCATGAAGGGGTTATCTACGGCCATGCACTAGCGGGTAACTTCCACTTCATCATTACACCGACCTTCCATTCTGAAGCCGATATCACCCGTTTCCATGACTTCATGGACGCTGTCGCTGATATGGTGATCAACAAGTACGATGGTTCAATGAAGGCCGAACACGGTACAGGCCGTGCGGTAGCGCCGTTTGTGGAACTGGAGTGGGGTCATGAAGCTTACACACTGATGAAGAGCATCAAGCAGATCTTCGATCCACAAGGACTGCTGAACCCTGGCGTAATCCTCAATGATGACAAACAAGTTCACGTAAAGAACATCAAGCCATGCCCGGTGGTTGATGATTTCGTAGACCGCTGCATTGAATGTGGTTTCTGTGAAAAAACCTGTCCGACTTCAGCACTGAATCTGACCCCTAGACAACGTATTGCCACCCTGCGTGAAATTGCCCGCTTAGAACAAAGCGGTGACAAAGAAGCTGCGGAAAAAATGCGGGTTGCGGCCAAGTATGATGTGGTTGATACCTGCGCCGCATGCCAACTTTGTACTATCGCCTGTCCGGTCGACAACAGCATGGGACAGTTGGTGCGTAAACTGCGTACCCCTTATATCACCAGCACCCAGCAGAAGGTCTTGGATTTCCAAGCAAAGAACTGGGGCGCCGTGAATACTGTGCTAAGCAGTGGCTTCAACATTCTCAACATCATCCATAAAGTGACTGGTGACAGCATCACTGGCGGTATGATGAAAGCTGGCCGAGCGCTTTCAGCTGAAGTGCCATATTGGAATCCAGATTTCCCGAAAGGCGGTAATCTGCCACAGCCATCCACGCCAAAACCAGGCCAGCCCACCGTTGTTTACTTTGCTGCTTGTGGCGGTCGTACCTTTGGCCCGACACCAGTAGACCCAGATGACCGTACCTTGCCAGATGTAGTGGTTACGCTGCTGGAACGCGCCGGTTACAACATCATCACGCCACCAAAGACCCGCAGCCTATGTTGTGGTCAGATGTGGGAATCCAAAGGCGACTTCAAAAACGCTAACGGTAAACGTGACGAGCTGATTGAAGTACTGCGGAAGATCTCCAACAATGGTGAAATACCAATTGTGATTGATGCGCTGTCGTGCACCTACCGTACATTGACAGGCAACCCAGACTTCAAGATCCTCGATCTGGTGGACTTCCTCCACGATGAAGTGATGCCTAAGCTGAAGCTGACCAAGAAACCTAAGGTGGCACTGCACCTGGGATGTTCAGCCCGCAAGATGCATATCGAACCGAAAATGGAAGCGATCACTGCGGCCTGTGCCGACAGCATTGTAAAACCCGCAGGTATTGACTGCTGTGGCTATGCTGGCGAAAAAGGTCTGTACAAGCCAGAAATCAATGCTACCGCCCTGCGTAACATTAAGAAATTGTTGCCAGCGGAGGTCAATGAGGGCTACTACGCCAACCGCATGTGTGAAGTGGGTTTGAGCCACCACAGTGGTGTGTCGTACCGCCATCTGGCGTACCTGCTGGAAGAATGCAGCCGCTGATAAGCAGAAAATAAGGGGAGTATTTACTCCCCTTTTTTCATTTATGCGATGTAATAAAATTTCGTTGGATAGATACCAATAATAAATCAAAAATAAACAATAATAATCAAATAGTTATATTTTATCATTTTTGAGAAAATACATTTTGTCATTTACTGAATAGACACTGTTGCTCTGCTAGCCGAAGGTATATATTCGCTAGCGCATACGGTAATCGGCAATCAACATAAGCTGAAGCAGTGAGCCAAACTGCCACCGGTCCGAATGTGAGCAACCTTGATAAAAGCACTAAGGAAACGCCATGAAGATAGCTTTATTTATTCCTTGTCTGGTCAATCAGCTGCTGCCACAGGTAGCGATTGCCACAACGGAGTTACTAGAAAAACTGGGCCATGACGTGATACTGCCGGAAGGACAGACCTGCTGTGGTCAACCCATGACCAACTCAGGCTGTTTTAACGAAGCCCGCAGTACCGTGATGAAACTGCTTAACGCCTTTAAGGGCGTTGAATGTGACGCCATCGTCTGCCCGGCAGCCTCTTGTTTGGTGGCTGCAAAAGAAAATTTCCACGAATATGACAATAGCCCTGAAGCCAAGGCGGTCATCGACAAACTCTACGAACTGACCGAATTCCTGCATGATGTGTCACCAGTAGACAGCTTCCCACGAGCGTTCCCACATAAAGTCAGCCTGCAGTTATCCTGCCACGGGCTGCGTATGTTGGAATTAGCCAATGCCAGTGAATCCATGAAGCCTGGGTTCAACAAAATGGCAGCATTGCTGGAAAAAGTCCCTGGGGTTGAGATCCTCTATCCGGAACCGCGTGATGAATGCTGTGGTTTTGGTGGTACGTTTGCCATGGATGAAGGCGCAGTATCGGCGAAAATGGGCAATGACAAAGCGCAGGCCCATGCCAAAACTGGGGCAGAATATATCGTCGGCTTTGACCCTTCCTGCCTGATGCATCTGGATGGGCTGATCCGCCGCCACAAACTGCCGATTGAAATCCGCCATCTGGCGCAGATCCTCAACGACGCTATCTAGGGAGCCACGTGATGTCACAAGCACAAACCAGCGTTGGCCACGCCGAAAAGGCCGATATATTTTGCAAAGATGAAGCCCGTGTAGACTGGCACTCCAAAGCCCTGTGGTTATTGCGTCAGAAACGCGACCGTGCTGCAGCGGCCATCCCAGAATGGGAAGAGCTGCGGACACTTGGCTCCGAAATCAAACTGCATACCCTGACCCATCTGCCACAATATCTGGAGCAGTTTGAAGCCAATTGCCAGAAGAATGGCATTATTGTGCACTGGGCCAAAGACGGTCAGGAACACAACCGCATCGTCCATGAAATCCTCAGTAAACACCAGGTGAAAAAACTGGTGAAATCCAAGTCGATGCTGACTGAAGAGTGTCATCTCAATCCTTATCTGGAAAGTAAAGGGATTGAAGTCATCGATACCGACTTGGGTGAGCGTATTATCCAGCTCAACAAGCAGCCGCCATCACATATCGTGGTGCCCGCGATCCATCTGAAAAAAGAGGAAGTGGGTGAGCTGTTCCACAACAAAATCGGCACCGAAAAAGGTGCCAGTGACCCAACCTATCTGACCCGTTCGGCTCGAGCTCACTTGCGTGAGCACTTCCTAACAGCAGATGCGGGGATGACCGGGGTCAACATGGCAATTGCCGAAGACGGCGCCATCGTGGTTTGTACCAACGAAGGTAATGCTGACATGGGTTGCAATCTGCCAAAGTTGACCCTGCACTCCATGGGGATTGACAAACTGATCCCCAACAACGAAGCGGCATCAGTACTGTTACGTACCTTGGCACGCAACGCCATTGGTCAGTTGATCACCACTTACAGCAGTTTCTATAACGGGCCTAAACCCGGTGGCGAAATGCATGTGATCATCGTCGACAATGGTCGCAGTGAAATGCTGAAAGACAAACTCTTGGCTGAAAGCCTGAAATGTATCCGCTGTGGCGGCTGCATGAACACCTGCCCGGTTTATCGCCGCAGTGGTGGCTACAGCTATAACTATTTTATTCCTGGCCCTATCGGTATTGCCGTTGGTTCTAATCAAGACGACACCAACACTATTCCTTGGGCTTGTACCTTGTGTGGTTCCTGTACCTATGTCTGCCCGACAAAAGTACCACTACACAACATTATTGCCTACCAGCGGCGTCTAAAAGCCGAGGCTGGCAAGCTGCCTTATGGCAAAGCTGGCTATATGCCAATGGTCGGCAAAATGATGTCCAGCCCCACCCTGCTCAACTGTGCCATGAGTGTGGCGCGCTTCAGTCTGCGCTATCTGCCGGGGAGCCTGCTCAAGCCTTTCGCCGGAGCATGGGGTAAATACCGTGAATTGCCAAAAGCGCCCGCCTCCAGTTTTGAGGCATGGTACAAAAAGAACAGGAGCAAATAACATGTCCAGTAAAGCCGAAATACTGGCAGCGCTTAAATCAGTGGCTCTGCCTGAACATCCGATGCCCAAAGTTGAGATTGCCCCCCGTCTGGATGATCTCATCGGTCAGTATGAAGCCGGTCTTAAGGCCTGTGGCGGCACGCTCATTAGAGACAATGCGTTAGCTGCGCTGCAAAGCCAAGTCGATGCGCTGATTGCCGAAGGTAAACAGGTAATCTCCAGAGTGGATGCCGTCACCGGTAACCGTGAGGTGCCAAGCGATCCCCATGAGCTGAAAGATATCAACTATGCGGTGATCCCAGGGCAATTGGGTGTTGCAGAGAATGGTTCCATCTGGGTAACAGAAGATCTTGCGGGGATCCGCATTGCCCCGTTCATCTGTGAAAACCTGATGCTGGTACTGAAAGCCGAAGATATCGTCGCCAACATGCACCAAGCGTTGGCAAAAATCAGTCTGGATAATACCGGTTTTGGCGTGTTCATTGCTGGTCCATCAAAAACCGCCGACATTGAACAAGCCCTGGTCATTGGTGCCCACGGTGCCTGTACCTTGAACGTGTATCTGGTTTAACAGCCAAACCTGTCAAGAAAGCCGCAGCAATGCGGCTTTTTGCTAACTGCAGCTAGGAAATTCTGATACCTACAGCGGTTAACATGTCATAGAGAATTACGGCAACAGTCACCAAAGGGACTAACCCTTATTTTCAGAAGCACAACACAAGCAGCTGTAATACCAGACAAGCAACTACACCAGCGAGAATATCATCGGCCATAACGCCAAGACCGCCTTTTACGTTTCTATCCAACCAGCGGATCGGCCAGGGTTTGACGATGTCGAAAAAGCGGAACAGCACAAAACCGACTAACGGCCACTGCCAGCCGACAGGAGCCGCCAGCATGGTCAATAGATAACCTGCGACTTCATCCCAGACAATCGCCTTGTGGTCATGCACACCGAGATCACGACAGGTTTTGTCGCAGATATAAATCCCTGCGACACAAACAATAAGGGTGACAATGACATAGGTCGATAATGGCAACAAGCTAAGCAACAGATACAAGGGCACGGCAGCCAAGGTACCAAAAGTGCCAGGAGCGATGGCCGCCAGACCACTGCCAAAACCCAGTGCCAGAAAATGGATAGGGTTGCGCAGACTAAGCGCTGCCAGTGTCTTGTCTTTAGAAAAAAAACTCATTGGAAATGCTCGAACCCACGTTGCGTTGGTACAAACTCTTCACCCTTAAACTGCAATTTGAGTTTGTTAATTGGCTGGATCTGACCTATTTGGGTAAAACGTACCCCGGCATGACTCAACGCTGTATCCAAAGCTCCCCGCTGGGCTTCTGGCACAGTAAACAGCAGCTCATAGTCTTCACCGCCACACAACGCATAATTAAGTGCCGTTTCCAGCGTCACGCTATCACGCATTGCTGGTGATAACGGTAATTTCTCCACATCGATCACCGCCCCGACACCGGATGCCTTCAGTACATGACGGATATCGGAATTAAGCCCGTCAGAAAGATCAATGGCGCTGGACGCCAGGCCACGTAGCGATTGCCCAGCTAACACTCGTGGTGACGGATGGTAGTGCCGATTAATCAGAAATTCGCGGTGCTCATTACTAGTGCTTTGCCTGCCCTGTAGAATATCCAGCCCCAAAGCAGAATCACCCAAAGTCCCGGTGACATAGATCCAGTCGCCGGGTTTAGCGCCTTTACGGGTCAGTGCTTTACCTTCCGGCACCTGCCCATGTACGGTAATGGTGATGGATTTCGGGCCTCGAGTAGTATCACCACCTACCAGCGAAATCATATAGTAATCAGCCGCTTCAAATAAGCCTGCAGCAAAGCCCTGCAACCACACATCATCGGCGCTTGGCATGGTAAGCGCGAGTGTCATCCAAGCGGGTTCTGCACCCATCGCCGCCAGATCTGACAGATTGACCGCTAGCGCTTTATAGCCCAACGCCTGCGGTGGCATTTGTGGTAAAAAGTGTACATTTTCCACCAGCGTATCAGTGGAGATCGCCAGCAGTTTATTTTCTGCTGGTTTTACCAGCGCACAATCGTCACCGATGCCTAGTTTCACATCTTTGCGATGCTGACTCTGGCCGGTAAAGTAATGTTCTATCAGTTGGAATTCTTTCATTGTTACTCTGGCCGTCGCCGACCTCCCGTCTGGCAATGAAAAAAACGGTACCCGAAGATACCGTTTATCGAGTCCCGCAATTACTTGCTATTAACTAGCTTATCCAGAATACCGTTAACGAACTTATGGCTGTCTTCCGCACCAAAGGTCTTCGCCAGTTCGATGGCTTCGTTAATCACTACTTTGAACGGGGTATCCTTGCGGTACTTCAGTTCAAACGCAGCCAGTCGCAAAATCGCTTTTTCGATCGGATCAACTTCATCCAACGGACGCTGTTCCAGATAAGGCGTCACCAGCTTATCCAACTCAGCCTGTTTGCCAGCTGTACCAACAAATAACTCGCGAAAATAGGGCACATCAACCCCATCAATGTTCTGCTCGGTCAGAAACTCGTGTTCAACGTCTGCAATATTGTTCCCGCTCAACTGCCATGAGTACATGGCCTGTACCGCTAAACGGCGGGCTCTGCGGCGCTCAGAAGGTTTCATGCTATTTCCCGTTACAGATGTTGCTCAAGCTGTTGCAGCACGTTGATCATTTCCAGCAAACTCAGCGCAGCTTCTCCGCCTTTGTTCCCAACTTTGACGCCAGCACGGTCAATCGCTTGTTCGATGGTGTCAGTGGTCAACACGCCGAAAGAGACCGGCACGTCAAATTCCAGAGCTACATGCGCCAGACCTTTGTTGCATTCACCGGCAACAAAGTCAAAATGTGGTGTACCACCCCGGATCACCGCACCCAGTGCAATAATGCCATCAAACTTACCGCTGGCAGCAACACGACGCGCGGTCAACGGCAACTCATAAGCACCAGGAACTCGCACCACAGTGATGTTGTCTTCGTTCACCTGACCAAAACGTTTCAGTGTATCCAGTGCCCCTTCCAACAGGCTGTCCACGATAAAGCTGTTAAAGCGGGACACTACAATTGCCACTTTGGCATTTTTTGCTTCGATATTACCTTGAACCACGTTCATGTCGTTACCTAACTAAACTAAAGAGCACCCAGCTAAGGGCAAAAATTGGCGCTATGATAGCATGCAATCCCCACCTGCGCCGCTGAGATTTACGAAATATCGTTTAATTACCGTCGGTGTCGTCCGGAATATATTCCGTTACTTCCAGTCCAAAACCACCCAAAGAGTGATAACGCTTCACTGAACTCAGTAAACGCATGCGTTTAACGCCAAGGGTTGCCAAGATCTGAGAACCGACCCCGACCCGTTGTGAGGTTTTTTTGAGGCGTGGAGGCAGCAGTTGTTCACCTTTGTCTTCGGCCTCAAAGGCTTTCACCTTGGCAATAATATCGGCCATCGGTTCCTGATTGCCTAGCAGCAACATCACGCCGCCCTCTTTGCCAATCAGCGACATCGCCTTATCCAGCGGCCAACTGCGAGCCTCATCGCGTTCGGAATACAGCAGGTCATGGAAGGTATTTTGCAGATGTACCCGCACCAGCAGGTTATCCTGGATGTCGCCACGCACCATCGCATAGTGGAGTTGGTTATCAATGGTGTCGCGGAAAGCGTGCAGTTCAAACTCACCAAAACGGGTGGGCAACTGGCATTTACCTTCTAGGATCACGGTGGTTTCGGTGTTGTTGCGGTATTCAATCAAATCCGCAATGGTGCCGACTTTAATGCCATGCGTCTGAGCAAACACCTCTAACTGAGGCCGCCGAGCCATAGTGCCATCTTCATTAAGCACTTCCACAATCACCGCGGCAGGTTCTAATCCTGCCAGACGCGCTAAGTCACATCCGGCTTCGGTATGACCCGCGCGCACTAATACACCACCATCTTGCGCCATCAACGGGAAGATATGACCTGGCTGCACTACATCTGAAGGTTTGGCATGTTTGGCAACCGCTTTTTGCACAGTTACGGCACGGTCATGAGCACTGATGCCAGTGGTAACGCCTTCGGCTGCTTCAATGGAAACGGTAAAGTTGGTGGCAAAAGGGGCACCATTATCGCGAACCATCAAAGGCAGATGCAACTGCTGACAGCGTGCCTTGGTCAAGGTCAGGCAGATAAGCCCTCGGCCATAGCGGGCCATAAAATTAATGGCTTCCGGGGTGATCTTCTCAGCGGCAATGATAATGTCACCTTCGTTTTCCCGGTCTTCATCATCCATCAGGATCACCATTTTGCCCTGACGAATATCTTCGACGATCTCTTCAATACTGTGTAACGCCATGATACAACCCCATGTACAAACTTCAGGTTACATTCCGAAAAGCCATGCACGGCACGGCTTTGCGGTAATTAAGTGTGATGAATTCTAACCGGTATTCGGCCAAGCTCCAGTGCATAACCAGAAAAATGCGACTTGCTAGCGGATAAATCCGGCTCTGGCGAGTTGCGCTAACGAAACGCCCGCTGTCGATTGCACGGTTGCAGTCTGTTGCATCAACCGCTCCAGATAGCGCGCAATCTGATCCACTTCCAGATTCACGCTATCGCCGACTTTCAATAGTGGCAATGTAGTTTCGCCAGACGTGTGCGGCACGATGGTCAGCCGGAAACGCTCACCGTTAACTTCATTAACCGTCAGACTAACGCCATCAATGGCAATTGAACCTTTGTGAGCAATATAACGCGCCAACGCCTGTGGCGCCTCCAGCCAGTATTCAGTAGCCTGACCGCGAGCAGTCACTTCCACTACCCGCGCCTGTCCATCCACATGCCCACTGACCAGATGTCCGCCTAAGCGGGTGCTGGGGGTCACCGCTTTTTCCAGATTTACCACCTGGCCGACCTGGTAATGATTGAAGCCAGTGAGGCTAACAGTTTCCGCCGAAATATCGGCAACATAGCCGTCGGTTAAACGTTCCACCACGGTCAAACACACGCCATTGGTGGCAATACTGTCACCTAACTGCACATCGCTTAAATCCAACTTGCCGCTGGCTACGGTCAAACGAATATCATCACCACGACGTTCGATACGCCGAAGATGCCCGACAGCTTCAATGATCCCGGTAAACATGATTAGTACCCTATTTTCAGCGTCAGACGATTATCAACGCCGACTTTCCGTTGTTCAATTAATTGTAAGGCTGGGATTTGCGACAACTGTTGGTATGGCGGCAACTGCAACAGATTACGGCCTGCCGCCCCAAGTATTTTGGGCGCTTGATACAGGATGAGTTGATCAGCCAAGCCACAACTCACAAAAGCACCAGACAAGGTTGCGCCTGCTTCGACGAGTACCGAATTGCAGCTTTTACCCAGATATTGCAACAATGCAGCTAAGTCCACACGGCCATCGATACCGGGGAGCTGCACACACTGCACATGTGCTGGTAGCGCCTCGCAAAATTCCGCAGGATATGGCTGGCAGCTGACCAGCAGCACCGCGCCAGATAACTGCAGTAGACGGGCATTGAGCGGCATCCGACACGCGCTATCCAGCACCACGCGCAAGGGCTGTATAAGCTCATCTTCGCCAAGTTGCTGCTGTAAATATCCCAACTCCTGGTAACGCACGTTCATTGACGGATCATCCGCCAATACTGTCTCAATCCCGGTAATAACGGCGCAGTTTAATGCCCGCAGCCGCTGCACATCCTGCCGGGCTGCCGGGCCGGTAATCCACTTTGACTCACCGTTAGCCAAGGCAGTTTTACCATCAAGACTTGCCGCCAACTTCAGCGTGACATAAGGACGACCGCGTTCCATTCGTGACAAAAATCCTGGATTCAGCTGTCTAGCTTCATCCGCCATCAGACCACTGACGACTTCTATACCGGCATCTTGCAGCATGAAAATTCCACGCCCAGCGACTTGCGGGTTGGGATCGGTCATGGCAATCACCACCCGTTGCAGACCATGTTCAATTAAGCCTTTGGCACAGGGCGGCGTACGTCCGTAATGGCTGCAAGGTTCCAGCGTGACATAGGCGGTGGCTCCTCGGGCTTTATCACCTGCCATGCGCCAAGCGTGCACTTCGGCATGCGGACCACCCGCACGTTGGTGCCAGCCTTCACCGACAATTGCACCGTGACTATCAATGATAACGCAGCCAACATTGGGATTGGGGCGCGTGGTATAGCGGCCACGGCGTGCCAACATAATGGCACGGCTCATCATGGCAATATCAGTAGTTGACCACATGATTACTTCTTCTGCAGACTAGCGATAGCTTCGCCGAACTCCGAGACATCCTCAAACGCGCGATACACAGACGCAAAACGGATATAAGCGACTTTATCTAGTTCAATCAGTTGATCCATCATCAGGTTACCAATCATCTCGGAGGTCACTTCGCGCTCACCCGTAGCGCGCAATGCTGATTTAATCTTGTTGATAGCCTCTTCGATTTTATCGATGGACACCGGGCGCTTTTCGGCCGCACGTAACATGCCGCCCCGCAGTTTGTCTTCATCAAACGGTTGGCGGGAACCATCGCGTTTGATGACACGAGGCATGACTAACTCTGCACTTTCAAAGGTGGTGAAACGTTCGTGGCATAGGGTGCACTCGCGCCGACGGCGAACCTGATGACCATCAGCCACTAACCTTGAATCAATCACTTTGGTATCGGTCGCACTGCAAAATGGACAATGCATCATGCCTCCTGCGCAAGTCAACGGGACCGTTTTTTAACGGAACATAAACAAAAATGGCCGCTGAATGCAGCGGCCATGCCAGTTTAATCGATCTCCCTGAAAAGGTTAACCGTAAACAGGGAAGCGGGCGCACAGTTCCAGCACTTTGGCTTTCACTGTGTCGATAACAGTTTCATCACTGGCGTTGTCCAGCACATCACAGATCCAGCCAGTCAACTGCTTGGCTTCTGCTTCTTTGAAACCACGGCGAGTAATGGCGGGAGTACCAATGCGGATACCGGAAGTCACGAAAGGTGAACGTGGGTCATTAGGCACAGAGTTTTTGTTAACGGTGATATTGGCACGACCAAGGGCTGCATCGGCTTCTTTACCGGTCAGTTCACGACCGATGAGATCCACCAGCATCAGATGGTTGTCAGTGCCACCAGACACGATCTTGTAGCCACGTTCCAGGAACACTTCTACCATCGCCTTGGCGTTGGTCACGACCTGCTGCTGATAAGCTTTGAATTCAGGTTCCAACGCTTCTTTGAAGGCCACCGCTTTACCGGCAATCACGTGCATCAGAGGGCCACCCTGGCATCCTGGGAATACCGCGGAGTTAAGTTTCTTATACAGATCTTCATCATCGGCAGCAGACAGGATCAAACCACCGCGCGGCCCCGCCAATGTTTTGTGGGTAGTAGTAGTCACCACGTGTGCGTGTGGGATTGGGCTTGGGTAAACACCCGCGGCCACCAGACCAGCAACGTGTGCCATATCCACAAACAGGAATGCACTGACTTTATCGGCAATTTCACGCAATTTGGCCCAGTCAACGATACCAGAATAAGCCGAGAAACCACCGATGATCATCTTAGGTTTATGTTCTAAGGCTAACGTTTCCAGTTCGGCGTAATCAATCTTGCCCTGTGCATCCACACCGTAAGGGATAATGTTGAACAGCTTGCCAGAAAAGTTAACCGGAGAACCATGTGTCAGATGACCGCCGTGGGCCAGATTCATCCCCAATACGGTGTCGCCAGGCTGCAACAGCGCCATATAAACGGCATAGTTAGCCTGCGAACCTGAATGCGGCTGCACATTGGCGTAAGTGGCATCAAACAGCTGTTTAGCGCGATCAATCGCGAGGTTTTCTACTACATCCACATACTCACAACCACCATAGTAACGCTTGGCGGGGTAGCCTTCGGCATACTTGTTGGTCAACTGCGAGCCTTGGGCCTGCATGACCCGCGGACTGGTGTAGTTTTCAGAAGCAATCAGCTCAATGTGTTGTTCCTGACGACGGTTCTCATCTTCAATAGCCTGGAACAGCTCCGCATCATAATCGGCGATGTTCATACTCTTCTTCAGCATTGGTTACTCCAGCTGGACAGTCTTATCGGTAGGGTTGCGCGTATTCTACTCTGCTCTGCATCACAATCCCAGCGCAGAGGGTGATGAAAATCCTTCTGCTGGAAGATGACAGTGTTTCACTTTGCGAACAGCAACAGTCGTTTTTTAACGCGTCAGCCAATGGCTTGCAATACCCTAACAGCAATGCCTGTATCAGGAAACCCTGAGATACCGTTTAAAGATAAACATCAGATATGAAAGCGTTATTATCACCATTGTTGCTACTGACACTGCTTACCGGCTGCGCCAGTTATGTGGCCAATCGGATAGCTGAGCCGAAACGCCCCCCGCGGTGATAGCAGCACCCCAGGCATTTTATCGTGCGATGAAACTGCAACTGCATGACGACCGCCAATCTCCCTGTATTCGAGGTGATTTCGCGTAGCTGACCAGCGCAATTACATAGTCTGCAAATGCAACAATATCAGCAACAAGGCAATCACATAGCCGTGCTAAAACCGGGTAAGCAAAAACAACAGTTAATGGATTTATGGCTCAGAACAGTGCTGCACGGTGGGTGCCAACAGCCACCGTGCAGTAATGCCGTTAGCAACTGAGATATTTCAATAGAGATCGCGGTGATAACGGCCTTGCTGCTGCAACCGCAATAGTTGCGGCTCACCCAGCAGTTGCACCAGTGTTTGTTGTACCCCGGCACCAACCCCTGCTATGGCACCACAAACATAAAGATGAGCCCCCGCCGCCAAATAGCGCTGCAACCTGTCTTCCTCTGCCAATAAACACTGCTGTATATATCGTCCATTAGGCCGTGACCAGGCAAAGTCCAGATGGGTCAGCAGCCCTTCCGCCCTAAATGCCTGTAATTCAGCACCATAGTAGTTATCCTGTTCGGCGTAACGCTCACCAAATAGCAACCATACTGGTGTTTTAAAACCTTGTTTACGCCGCTGCGCTAAAAAGCCTAAATAAGGCGCGAGTCCGGTACCTGCGCCCAGTAATATCAAAGGCACATCGGCCGGAGGTAAATGAAAATTACTATGAGGTTTCAAGCGTACCTGCCACTCACTGCCAACGGGTGCTGTCGCCAGCGCTCCAGACGCACGGCCATCAATACCATCAGCATTGCGCACATGTCGCACCATCAGCTGTAACGGATTTTCGATACTGGCAATCGAATAACTGCGGGCCCCCAGTGGTGTTGCCGCATTGACATATGCCTGGGGAGTTAACTCGCGCTTAGTCACCGTCACCACTGGGGCTTCTAGATATTGTGCCTGAGCCTGCCATAACGGCATAACCCCAGCGTGGGTACTGACCATAACATCGCCGTCCAGCCCTTGCTGTTGCAGATAATCGCGACTCTGGGATTCTGACCATACCGGTAAAACCTCCAGAATATCGCCCGCCTGCCAGTTACCTTGCAGTGCTAATTGCACCTGGTGCACGGGCCTGTCGCTGCCGGGATTGAGACAGCGATTTTGTAGCAGCGTAGCAGATTGCCAGCTATCTGCAGCCAATGACGCATGCTCCAACTTTAGCGTCTGGGCCAACGCATCACTCCAATGCTGCAACGCTTGCTCTGCACCACGGTCCACTTCCTGAAGCGGCAACAGAGTACCGGCTCCGAGTTCACTGAAACGCCGTGCTAACCAGTGGCCAAACGCACAGAACTGCTGATATTGGCGGTCCCCAAAGGCCAGCACCGCGACGTTGACATGGTTGAGTTTCACGGCAGCGGCCGCTAACTGCTGTTGGAACAGCAAGGCACTGTCAGGCGCTTGCCCTTCGCCATAAGTGGCGGCCAAAAGCAGCACCTGACGATAGGCAGCGAACTCCTGAGGTTGCATATTTGCCATAGCACGCAGATGTACACCCTGTCCTTGCTGTTCTAACCAGAGCTTAAGTCGCTGACCGTACGCTGCCGCAGTACCACTCTGGCTGGCATAGGCGATCAGGGTCGACGCCGTGCCACTGGCCTGTTCTTTAGGACGCGCCCGCCGATTAAAAAACAGCCAGATACCGGTAATTGCAAAAGAGCCGAAAGCTAACCCTGACAAAGACCAAATCACCCGCCCCGGCAGCCCAAAATAACTGCCGGTATGGAAGGCATACATGTTAGCTAACAGGTAATCGCCACCACGGAGATCGGCATAACGTTGCTGCTGTAACAGATGACCAGCCGCATCAAATGTCAGCGCAGAATACGCTCTGGAATGAGGTGCATCCGGCTCCAGATAACGCACCCGCACTTCGCCATTGGCTTCACGGGGCAGATACCAACGGGCATAACGGCCATCAGGTTTGACGGTCAAAAAGCTGCGCCAGACCGCATCGGCATCGGCGCTTATGTTCGCATCGGCCTTGATAGTTGGTGGTTCCGGTGAGCCCAGCATCTGCTTGAGGCCGCTACGGTACCAATCAAAAGCAAACCACGGCCCCGTCACTGCCATGATAAAGATAGGAATAAACAGCCAAGTGCCTAAGAGCGCGTGAAATTGCCACAGCGCTAGGCGACCTTTGCTACCACGTTTCCACCACAGCCAGTCCTTGATACTGCTGAGCCGATCCGGCGCTCGCCGGATAAAGCCGGCAATTAACAGAATAATTGCCATCAATGCCGCAGTGCCTGTAATCACACTGCCGATAGAATTGGGCAGCAGCAACCAACGATGTAATGCCATAACATCGGCAAAAAATTCACTGATAGCCGGGCGTGCCCCAAGGATTTCGCCAGTATAAGGATTAAAAATGCGCCATTCCCGCTGTTTACTTTGGCGATCCTGATAAAGTGCCCGCCCTGGACGTTGCACCTGCGGCTCCAGATAAATACGTTGCAGTGTTTTACCCGGTAATTGCAGCTTTGGGGCAAGCACTGGCATAGGTAACAACTGCCCAGCGGCTATTTCCGGCCCGGGCAAAATAGCGGTGATATCATCCTCTAGCGCTAATAACCCCCCGGTTGCTCCCACAATCAGCAACACTAGCGCACTGGCAAGCCCCAGCCACTGATGAATGCGAAAACTAATCCGCTGACGCCAACTTCCTGACATAATTTATATGAGAATGATTTTCATTAATGTATATAATACCGATAAAACAATGGCTGGCAACCCCGCGCATTGTCAATTAAGGCGAAAGAGAATGGCAGGAAATAATTAACAACGGATTAAGCGATTCAATAACGGAATTGTTGTACCTGCTCCCCCTGAGCTTGTACTAGCTGTTCCAGATGCTGGCTGGCACTGACAAAACCACTGATCCCCTGATAATTGTCTTCGGTGATTGCGGCAATTTGTTGCAGGTTCTCGGCGATATGTTCAGTGGTACTTTGCTGCTCCGTGGCCGCGCTAGCAATCTGTTCGCTATTGCGGCTGACCGTAACAATCAACTGCCGAATATCGTCCATACAGGCTTCTGCTTTGGCGCTTTGTTGTAAATCAGTATCCATTTGCTGCTGACATTGCTGCATCAACTTTACCGTGCTTTGCGCGCCTAATTGCAGTTGCTCGATAATGCTCTTGATAGTATTCGCTGATTCTGCCGTTTGCTGGGCAAGCGTCCGTACTTCAGTGGCAACCACTGCAAAACCGCGCCCATGATCTCCGGCTCTGGCCGCTTCAATAGCGGCGTTCAGCGCCAGCAAATTAGTCTGCTCCGCCACCCCGCGGATAACATCCAACACGCCCCCTATCTGCTGTGAAGAGTGATCCACACTTTGCAGTGATACCGCCGCCTGTTGCAACTGTGCCGCCAGCTTGCGACTACCGGTAATCGTTTCCCGCACCTGCTCACGACCAACATGCACCGCCTGTTCCATCGTCAGGACACTTTCCAGCGATGCCGCTGCAGCTTGTGCGACCTCTTGAACCGCCGAGCCCATCTGCCCCATGGCAACCGTAACCTGCATAGTTTGCTGCCGCTGCTGCTCCAACGACCGATGGGCATTGCCAGCCTGACGCCGATTCTCAGTGGCGACTTGCGCCAACTGCGCGGCCCCATGATTCAGCTGCGTCAACAACTGGCGGATATGTGCCAGCAACTGATTGGTACTGTCAGCCAGCAAACCAAACTCGTTGTGACTTTGGTAAGCGACATTGCGGGTCACATCGCCATCAACCGCGGCTCGTTGCACGGCTAGAAGTTCTGATAAAGGGCGTTTGATAGAGCGGTAAATATTGATGGACACCAATAACGCTAGGACTAATGACCCCCCGAGTAGCCCGATCGACAACCAGAACCCCAGATCTAGCGACCGATGGATCTTATCAGCTCCTTGCCCCACCCGATCATGAGCCACCTGATCAACCGTACCCAATACTGCGGTGGCGTAGTCAATACTGCCCCCGGTCAGTTCAGTCAGAGACGCCAATTCGGTAGTTGCCGCAATATATTGCTGCTGCGTTTGCAACATTTTGCTTAACAGCGCGGCTAAAGCTGCCGCTTGTGGATGGGTAGCCGTATCTCCCTGAGCCTGTTCTACTGCGTCAGTCGCCCGTGACAGCGCAAAATCATCTTCGGCCTCTAACAGTTGCAACATGGCACTTTGCCAATGGCCAATATCGATACCCTGCGCAGCAGTAGTAACCGCCGCTTCGCGCCATTGATGGCGCAACTCATCCAGCTGTGCGCGCGCCGTTAACTGCGCCAAATGTTGCTGTCCCAGCGCTTTGCCTTGGGCAAAGTAATCTTCATCCAAGCTATCCAGCGGTGAAATCAGCGATTGCAACTCTTCGCTATCGCCAGCGGTTTGCTTTAAACGTGCCAGAGCCTCAGCAAAATGTTGCTGCAACTCGGCAAAATTATTGATGGTGGTTATGGTTAAATGCTCATCCTGCAGACCCGGTACTGTTTTTAACTGGCGATCAGCATTGAGTAGCACTTGCGCCAGCGCATTAGCGTTCAGCACCAAAGGGGTAGTTTTATCGGTCATGGTCGCGACCTGATGTCGTACTTGGGCTGAGGCCAGCATATTGGTGACGCTGCCCATTAGCAGACACAACACCAGCAATAGCAACCCGAGCATGACTTTTTGGGTAAGCGACAATTTCATTCGCGCAAACAGTAATTGCAGCGGTTTTGACACATATGACAGCGGTCTGGCCATATACAACTGTTCTCCCGCAACCGGCACCCTGGACAATGGCGGAGTTTAAGACGTTTTGATGACACTCAGATGACAATGCCGACGCCAACCTGTTAGCAATTGGCAATCAAAAATATTTCAAAAAGTTAATATTTATAAGGAGATGTGTCTGTCGCAACGGTGTCATGGGGATTCGTACACATTTTTGAAGAAATTTACGCAATCCTTACACTTTTCCCATTTGCTGCGCCCACCATGTCGATATACTGCCGACATTACTAATTTTCGGCCTCACAAGTCCGACAGGCATCAGGGTAAAACTGCCAAAATGAAAAAGTCCTCCAAACGCAAATGGGTGTTCCTGGTGATCATCGCTCTGGTTGTGCTGGCTACGGTGCTGTTCTTTGCTATGCGTAAGGCACCAGCGCCAAGCTACGCGACCGAAGCGGTACACCGTGGCAACATTGAAAATACGGTGCTGGCCAACGGCATGTTGCAAGCCTACAAACTGGTGAGTGTGGGTGCGCAGGTATCCGGTCAGATCAAAAACCTGCCGGTAACCTTGGGGCAACAAATTAAAAAAGGCGAGCTGATTGCGCAGATCGACAGTCTGAATCAGCAAAATAGTCTGAAAGAGGCACAGGCATCGCTGAACAGCATTAATGCCCAATATGACGCCAAACAAGCGCAAATCCGCCAAGCACAGCTGGAGTATGACCGCCAGAAGGCCATGTTGGTGGATAACGCCAGTTCTCGCGCCGATTATGAAAGTGCCGAAGCCAACCTCACTGTATATAAAGCCGAGTTGAAACAGTTACAGGCACAGCGGCAACAGGCAGAGATCCAGGTAGACAGCGCCAAGGTCAATCTGGGCTATACCACCATTACCGCGCCATTAGACGGTACCGTGGTGTACACCGCCGTGGAAGTCGGCCAGACCGTCAACGCCAATCAGACCACACCAACCATCGTTGAGATTGCCCAGTTGGACACCATGACCATCAAGGCACAGATCTCTGAAGCCGACGTTGTGAACGTTCACCCAGGCCAAGAGGTGTATTTCACCATTCTAGGCAAACCGTACCATAAATACCGCGCCAAGTTGCGGGCTATCGAACCCGGGCCAACCTCTATGGATGGTAACGATAAGGACATGACCTCCAGTGATTCTGATGCAATCTATTTCAACGGTCTGTTTGATGTCGAAAATCCCGATCGGATATTGCGCATCGGCATGACGGCGCAAGTCTCTATTATTTTGAAGCAAGCCAAAGACGTGTTACTGGTTCCATCGCAGATCCTCGTCCAAAAGAGTGGTCGACCAGCGAAAATGGCGGCTAAACCTACTGCTTCTGCCTCGGCACAAGCGCCAAACGCAGGGGCTAAACGCCCGCGAATTAACAGTGAGGAACAGGCGCACTATCAAGTCCCTGTGCTGGTCAACGGGCAGGTAGAATATCGCGATGTCAAAGTCGGCATTAATAACAAAATCAATGCAGAAATCACCGAGGGCCTCAAGGAAGGTGAAGAAGTGATCATTGGCATGCCATCCTCAGGCAGTAACAATCGCTTTCGCCGCTCACCGATGGGATTCTAATTGATGAGTACAGCATTACTTGAAGTCGCCGGAGTCTACCGCTCGTTTCCCGCAGGCGACCAGCAACTGACGGTGCTACAAGATGTCAATCTCAGCATCGCGCGCGGTGAAATGGTGGCAATCGTTGGCGCCTCGGGTTCCGGCAAATCAACGCTGATGAATATTTTGGGTTGTCTGGATAAACCTAGCCAAGGCAAATATTTCATCAATGGCCAGGATACCTCGGCGATGGAAGCTGATGAACTGGCCGAACTACGCCGTGAACATTTCGGTTTTATCTTCCAGCGCTATCATCTCTTAGGCGATCTTACAGCGGTGGGCAATGTCGAAGTTCCGGCAGTTTATGCGGCCAAAGATCGACAGCAACGACGCGATCGCGCAGAACTGCTGCTCAGTCGTCTAGGTTTGGGAGACCGGCTGGATCACAAACCCAGTCAGCTCAGTGGCGGTCAGCAACAGCGAGTAAGCGTGGCCCGTGCATTGATGAACGGCGGCGATGTTATCCTAGCCGATGAGCCCACTGGCGCGCTCGACAGCCACAGCGGCGAAGAGATGATGAAACTGCTGCAAGAGCTACACCACGACGGCCATACCATCATCATCGTAACGCACGATATGCATGTAGCGCAGTACGCCGACCGCATCATTGAAATCAAAGATGGGGTGATTATTGCCGACCATCGCAAGCAACAGCGCCCAGACATTGCCGATGTAAAACCAGACACCAAGCCAAAACGTAGCTGGTTTGGCGGGTTGGATCGTTACGGCGAAGCGCTGAAAATGGCACTATTGGCAATGTCATCACATCGGCTGCGTACTTTTCTAACCATGCTGGGGATCATTATTGGCATTGCCTCAGTGGTGTCAGTTGTAGCTCTGGGGGAAGGATCGCGACAAGCAATTCTCAAAAACATCAGTTCAATGGGGACCAATACTATTGATATCCGCCCCGGCAGTGGTTTTGGTGACAGACGCGCTGGGCGTATTCGAACCCTGACGGCCAACGATGCACAATCGCTGAAAAATCTGCCATTTGTTGACAGCGTTACGCCGACCATCAGTACCAGCGTCACCATCCGTTATGGCAATCAGGCCGTGTCGGCTTCTGTTTCAGGTGTTGGCCCGGAATATTTCCGGGTACGGGGCTATGAACTGGCAGAAGGACAATACTTCGATGATGCTAGTGTCGATGCGCTGGCGCAGGAAGCGGTCATTGATTACAACACGGAAAAAGAACTGTTTCCTGATCACGATGCCCTCGGACAAGTGGTGTTTCTTGGTAAATTGCCGATACGGATTATCGGCGTCACCCAGAAAAAAGAGAGTGCTTTTGGCAATAATGATGCACTGACCATCTGGGTGCCCTATACCACGGTTGGCGGACGAATGGTGGGCCAACACTATCTTGGCGGCATCACGGTGCGTATTAACCAGTCTGCCCCCAGCAATGCCGCGGAACAAGGAATTATCACGCTACTAAAAATGCGCCACGGCACGCAGGACTTTTTCACCATTAATACCGATACCATCCGCCAGAGTATCGAGAAGACAACGGCGACCATGACCTTGCTGATCTCCGCTATTGCGGTGATTTCACTGGTTGTGGGGGGCATAGGGGTGATGAATATCATGCTGGTATCCGTCACAGAACGCACACGGGAAATTGGCGTTCGCATGGCCGTCGGTGCCCGCCAGGGAGATATTCTGCGACAATTTTTGATTGAAGCCGTGCTGGTGTGCTTATGTGGTGGCGTTCTGGGAATTGCCCTTTCATTCCTAATAGGTGCCGCGTTTTCTTCAGCCAGCACAGATTTCAAAATGATCTATTCCACCACGTCGATTGTGGCGGCCTTCGCCTGCTCTACCTTGATTGGCATCCTGTTCGGCTTTCTGCCGGCACGTAATGCTGCCCAGTTGGATCCGGTAGAAGCCTTGGCCCGGGAGTAATGCAATGAAACATAAAAACATATTTCGTATTTCAGCCATCGCGCTCAGCATCGGCGCACTCGGTGGTTGTGGGATGTTTACCCGCAGTAACTTTCAGGCTCCTGAGGTTATCATTCCCACCAGTTGGCAACAGACCAGTGTTAATCAGCAAGTCAGCCTCGATCCCTGGTGGCAAAAGTTCAATACCCCAGAACTCAACCAACTGATCACTGAGGTCTTAAACACCAACAACGACCTGGCATTGGCGACATTGACACTGCAAAAAGCACGATTACAGGCCGGTTTAACCCGTACCGACATGTGGCCGCAATTATCGGCAAACGGCTCTGCCAGCAAGAGTAAGCCATTAGACGGCGGTGACAGCAGTAGTAGCTACCAAGCCAACCTGTCAGTGAGCTACGAAGTGGATCTGTGGGGCAAAGTTTCTGCCGATGTGGATGCAGCCAGTTGGAATGCTATGGCCAGCGCTGAAGATCGGGAAAGTACCGCCCAGAGTCTGGTGGCAACAACCGCGTCACTATACTGGCAGATTGGTTATTTGAAACAACGCATTGCCCTCAGTCAAAACAGCATTGATTATGCCAAACAGACACTGCAACTAACGCAAAACCAATATGCCGCAGGTGCCGTTTCTAAGCTTAATGTCCTCGAAGCCCAACGTAACCTCGCGGGACAGGAGTCTAGCCATAGCGAACTACTGCAGCAGTTGACCGAAGCGCAGAATGCGATGGCAATACTGTTTAACCGACCACCAGAGCAACTACCGTTGCAGATAGCAAAACTGCCGGAGGGTGCCGTGCCGCAAATTGCGGCAGGTATACCTGCAGATTTACTGGTTCGTCGTCCGGATGTCAAAGCGGCGTTGTACTCATTGCGCGCAGCGCTTGCCAGTAAGGATGCCACCTTCGCCAGTTATTTTCCGAGTTTAAGTCTGACAGGCAGCGTCGGGGATTCATCTAATGAACTTAAAGAACTGCTACGCAACCCTATCGGCACACTTGGCGCCGAACTGACTTTGCCATTTTTGCAGTGGCAGCAGATGAAAATCAACAACAAGATTGCCGATGTTGATTATCAAACGGCGGTGGTGACTTACCGTAAAACCTTGTACCAAGCGTTTGAAGATGTAAACAACGCTATTTCAGCCAGACGCCAATATGCCTACCAAGGCGAGAAGTTGCAATTACAATACGATGCAGCAGCCGCAGCAGAAAAAATCTATGAAAGCCAATATCGCCACGGCGCCATCGCCGTACAGAACTGGCTGGACGCACAGGAGACTCGACGTAGCGCAGAAGAGTCGCTATTGCAGAACCATTACAACCAGCTAACCGCCCAAGCGACCCTGTATCAAGCGCTTGGCGGAAGCGAAGTGGCCCCCGAAAAAAACTAGGTGTAGCAATGAAAAACGGTGTGCAAACACCGTTTTTTACTTATAAGCCGTTACTCTTAGCCCCATAAAAATCTCATCCAACTCAACTCGACCATTAAGAGCATCTTTCGACTGTGCTAATAAGACAAACAGGCGCCCTTAACACAGGACTATTTAGCAATGATGAATTTAAAAAATGTAAAAGTAACTTTCAAAGTTTGTGAAGAAATATGAATTAAATATAATTAATCATTATAATGACGAATTATATTTATAATATCTGTGTGATGACGTATATGAAAATTACGCTTAAAACCCGCCTGTTAGGTGCCAGCCTGTCAGCCGTATTGATTGTATCTGTCATCCTCAGCGCATTATCTTTCAGCGCTATCCATCAGATGTCCCTGAGTTTGACAAAAAAACAAGTACAACAGACTGGCGAACTGTTCGCATCGAATATAAGCAGTTGGTTTGAAGGCAAGAAAAATGGCTTGCTGAGTTTACAGCGCGCGATAGAACGTCTGCCAGCCGATCAAGATCCGACATTCATGTTAGCTTTTGCCCAAAGTGCGCTTAACTACAGTTTATCTATGTATGGCAACGAACAAGGGGAAATGTATCGTCATGATCCGGCGCTATACGTGCCCGGGTTTGATCCTAGAGTCCGTGGTTGGTACAAAAAAACTAAAGCATCTGGACAGCTGACTATCGAACCCCCACACATGAGTTCCTCGCTCAAAAAAATAGTCGTCACCTTTTGTGCACCCGTCATGGATGATAACGGCAAGCTGAGAGGTGTGGTTGGCAGCAATATGACGCTAACCCAAATAACTGATAAAATTGGACAACTTAAAGTACCGGGCAATGGTTTTGCCACATTGATAGACAACCATGGCAATGTGCTCAGTTATCCCGATACAGCTTTTAATAACAAGTCATTGACTGACATTGATCCCATGTTCACCACCCAATGGCTACAACAGCTGACGGCGCAGGATTCATTGCATGAGGACAGTTTCAAGGGGCGGCAGAACTTGTTCTATCTCACTCAGGTTCCCGGCACCGACTGGTCTTTACTGTTTGTGATGGACAAGAACGTTATCACAGCACAGGCCAATCAGTTGACCGTCACCATGATAGCCACGGCGATAACGGCTTTATTACTTTTTGCCGTAGTGTTGATATTTATCTTCCGCAGTCAGTTCCGCGATCTGGAGAATGTCTCTCAAGCGCTGGAATCCATTTCCAACGGCGGAGGCGATCTGACTGTACGTATTCATACGCGCAATCAGCATGATGAAATCGGTCAGTTAGCGCAGGGATTCAACCGTTTTGTCGCCATGCTAGCGCAAATGGTTGGACGCCTAGAGACTATCGCCACTCGGCTGACGACCGAGGCCAGTGATACCCGCAAGGTTGCCGACAACAACAGCGCCGCCATCGCAACACAGCTTGATGATGTCACTATGGTGGCTACCGCGGTGACCGAAATGGCCTCTGCAACACAGGAGATCTCCGGTAACGCCGAAACGACAGCCCATACTGCCGAAGAAACCGTAGCTCTAACGGCCTCAGTCCAACAGCAGGCGGGCAAGTCACGTAATTCTATCCTCCAATTAGCCTCTGAAGTTGGTAACGCCAGTCAGATTATTGCCGAATTGGATCAGCATTCCCGCAAGATCAATAGTATCTTGCTGACTATCAGTGATATTGCAGAACAGACTAACCTGCTGGCATTGAATGCGGCGATTGAAGCCGCTCGCGCTGGCGATCAAGGTCGAGGATTTGCCGTAGTTGCGGACGAGGTACGGGTGTTATCCCAACGCACACATGCCTCCACTCAAGAGATCCAAACCATGATCACCACATTGCAGCAGATCGCCAGCAACGCGGTCACCACCATGAACAAGAGTCAGCAGATGACAGAAGTATCGGTAACCGATGTCGAAGCGGCCAATGTCAGCCTGCAACAGATCAGCGCGGCCATCAATCAGATTTCGGATATGGCTCGGCAGATTGCAACCGCGGCGGAAGAACAAACATCCGTTACGGCCGAAATAAACCGCAATACCGAGTCTATCCGCGAAGTGTCAGGCGGTCTGTCAGCGGAAGTGGAACAATCGGCCCGACAGGCACAAACCTTAGAGTCTTTGGCAAAGCAACTAGCGACCGAAGTGGGGCAGTTCCGCATTTGAAAACGTTTATCTGAACAGTTTTCTCACGCCACGACTGTATTACGACCGTCTTTTTTTGCTTGATACAATCGGCGATCTGCTTGGCGATAGAGGCTGGCAAAGGTACTGCCATCTTCCGGCCACACGGCGATACCGATGCTAACGGTAAAAGAGATCTTTTGGTCGTTGTACTGTCCAGGATGTTGTTCAATATCCTGCCGTAAGCGTTCTGCAACTTGTTGTAATAGTTGTTGATTTGACCGAACAACCAGTAAACAAAACTCTTCACCGCCGACACGGAATGCCCAGTCATCATGACGACTGTGAACTTTCATCAGGCTAGCGAGGTGTGTCAGCATCAGATCGCCAGCATCATGGCCGTATCTATCGTTGATAGTTTTGAAATGATCAACGTCCAACAGCAGCAGACCAAACTGCTCTTCGCTACGCCGATGCGTGACTAAACAGTGCTCAAATACTGCTGTCAATTGCCGTCGGTTATAGAGTCCGGTCAACGGGTCCACCGATGCCAGCTTCTGCAGTTGTTGAACGACATAACTACGTTTGTATTCATAAACATGGCTAACAGCCCAAATTGTCAGGTAACTGAATAGTGCGTTATTAGTCAGAGACACATTAAACTGCTGCAATTGTGTCGCCTGGGTATACAGCATCTGCAGCATGGCCCCAATGCCAAACAGCAACTACAGCCAACTGCCCCAGTGCAACCCTAATAACAGTAATGACAGCGGCGGCATAACAAGGATCCAGTAATAACTGCCAGCGCTGAGTGCTCGTATCTGCATGCTATAGACCACCACCACAAATACCAGTATCAGTAACGCTGTAGTCCATAACTTCAGCTTGGGTGTCCGCTTCAACTTATATAAAAAAACACTACAAAACAGTACGATCCCTAACTCCAGCCAGGCAACGACTACAGATCCGTGATGCAGGTTAGAGAGACAAAGGATGAGGCCAAGCGCGGCAATGATCCACAGAACGATGCGCAAAATTGCCCGACGATTATCATCTTCCTGTTCAGGAGATTGTTGAAAATAAACATCATGTTGTAGCATCGACATGGTGATAGACCCTTCACAGGAACGGTAGCGACCTAATAATTATGAAACAGGCCACAAACCTTAACTGTAAACTCCCTGTAAAACCATAAAAAATTCTCATTCAATGCCGCATCTCGTGGCTGACGGTTGTTTTTCGGCACAGGCTATGCATAGATGCCTAACAAACCGTTTATTTATCCGCAAGATTTTAATTATTGATACAACTCATCATATCAGTGAGCGAATCATGGAAATCTACTGTTAAGCAAGGTATTTTGTCCGCCAGTAAATATCCGATTTAGCGGCTTACTGTCGTGGACAGAGGTCGAAGGTGATTGAATGCCACCGCGTTCATTTATGCGTTCCCCAGCGATTATGCGTTCCCCAGCAATGTGGGAAGATGAAATGGCATATCGCCGTACATTGCTGCGTATCATTCTGTGGGTGATAGCACTGGTGGCTTTCGCTTTGTCACTGAGTAATCTGCACCACGATGTGAAAACAGTCTCTGTGATGGAGTCCTGCATTGCACTGTATTGCTTAGTGTTTCTATTACGGGTGCAACAGACACCTTATCTGCTCTGCTGGACCTCCGGCCTGATGCTGATCATCGGCAGTGTCATCATTTATGGTATGTATAGCAAAGGGCTCTATACCGATGGTTTTTACTGGCTGCTGCTGATGCCCCCCGCCAATTTGCTACTGCTGGGACTGCTTCTAGGCGGCGTGTTCACGCTCTGCTTTGGGATACTGGGCGTTGCTGTAATGGTATGGGCACAACCAGCACTCGATGGCAGTCTGGATATAGCGCTGTTAATCAATGCCAGCGTCAGTTATCTATTCCTGTGGGGAATGAGCCATATTTTCGAATTAAAACGCAGCCAGATGGTGCGTCAATTACGGGAAATGGCAGCGCGAGACCCCATGACCGGATTACACAATCGTCTGCATCTGGAGAACATATTTGCTCAGATCGCGGCATTGCATGCCAAAGAGAGCACCCCATTTACCCTGTTGCTGCTAGATATTGATCACTTTAAACACATCAATGATGAAAACGGCCATGAGGCAGGCGATATGGTGTTGCGCCAACTCAGTCAATGCATGACACACCATACCCGTGAAAGCGACTGGCTGTTCCGCGTTGGCGGTGAGGAATTCTGCATCCTATTACCTAAAACCCCTAAAGCCAAAGCCATAGAACTGGCAGAACGGCTGCGCACCGATGTCGAGCAACTGCATCCCATGTTCCATCAACACCCGATTCATTTCACTGTGAGCATCGGTTTAGCACAATGGCCTGTCGATGGCGGTGATTTTGACGGGTTGTATCGTCAAGCAGATATGCATCTCTATGAAGCCAAGCGCCAAGGCCGCAACCAAATTGTGACTGGCCGCGGTTAATTCCGCGCTGATCAGCGTGAATGTCGATTCACTTAGCTGGCTGCGCTGGCGTCTATCACCAAGACTCGCCTAACTTATACCATCCAGCCCGCCAATGCGGGCCAAAGTCGTTGCCAATGCGGCCAAAGTCGTTAGATCCCGTTTAACATTTCTGCGCACACAACTCATAAAAATACAATTAAATCAAAATATTAATTTTATTTTAGCAAACGCAATATTTCCGTCAGATTAACATCCGTTAATTTCTGGAACTTGCATGAAAATTTCGGAGTCTTGCAGAGAGGACCTCATAAAGGTCAACAACAACATTAACAAAGATCTATTCCTATGGAGAACGGAATGATGACAGCGCCAGCTATTTTGCCTCTGCATCGTTTAACAAATACAGCTTCCATCAAGGCCGCTACCCCCCTTTATCGGCGGCTTCCTACGGGCTCTCCTTGGCCCGACACCCGCTAACCCCCAAGCGGGTCTTTTCTTATTCGTTTAATGCCGCGATTTGTTTTCGCGGAAATTGTTACCCAAACACCGGAGAACAATATGATACAGGTTGAACACCTGACCCGCCGATACGACGCATTTACCGCAGTGAATGACGTGAGTTTCCAAATCGGCCAAGGCGAAGTGGTCGGTTTGCTGGGCCATAACGGTGCCGGTAAATCCACCATCATGAAAATGCTGACCGGCTTTCTTGAACCTACCGCCGGTAATATTTACATCGATAAACTCCAGATAGGTAAAGACACTCAGGCGATCCAGGCGCGCATTGGTTACCTGCCGGAAAACTGTCCGGTATGGCCGGAAATGACCGTGATTGATTACCTGGAGTATCAGGCGGCGTTGCATGGTGTGGCACCACTACTCATCCCCCGCCGCGTAGCCGAGGTGATCCGTCGCTGCGCCCTCAAAGAAAAAGCAACTGCCACCATTCAGACCCTGTCTCGAGGCTATCGCCAGCGCGTTGGCGTGGCGCAAGCACTGCTGCACCAGCCAGATATTATCATTCTGGACGAGCCGACAAATGGTCTTGATCCCACACAGATCTTACAGATGCGGCAATTGATCAAAGAACTGGCAGAAACGGCCACGGTTATTGTATCGACCCATATTCTGCAGGAGGTGCAGGCCGTGTGTGAACGGGTACTGATTATGCGCCAAGGACAGTTAGTCGTGGATGCCAGAATTGATGAATTGCAGACAGCTCATGGTCTGCATCTAGCCGTCAATCACGATGCTAGCCAGACCTTGCAGCAACTGCACGGCATTACCACCATCACCCCACATGCAGCAAATGATGGTCTATGGCACTGCCATGTTGAGGCAGAAATAACACTTGCGCCACAGATTGCCAGTGCCATCTGCAACGCAGGCTTACAACTGTATACCCTAGAAATCCAAAAACGTAATCTGGAAAGTGTGTTCGCGGATGTTAACCGGGAGGTTGCTCATGGCTGAGATCCGTCAAATCGCTCGTAAAGAGTTTCGTGGCTTTTTCAATTCCCCGGCCGCATTCCTGTTTTTAGGTGCATTTCTCGCAATTTGTCTGTTTGTGGTGTTCTGGGTTGCGGGCTTCTTTGCCCGTAACATCGCCGATATCAGACCGCTGTTTCAATGGATGCCGCTGTTGATGATCTTTCTGGTAGCAGCATTGACCATGCGCAGTTGGTCAGAAGAACAACGCAGTGGCACGCTGGAATCATTGCTGACCAGCCCGGTCACCCCGCTAAAGCTGGTGGGCGGTAAATTTGTCGCTATGCTGTCGTTAGTGGCACTGGCGTTACTGCTGACGTTGCCACTGCCGATTACCGTTTCTTTTATGGGCCCCTTGGACTGGGGGCCAGTGATCGGCGGTTATGTTGCCTCGTTGTTTCTGGCGGCAGCCTATATCGCTATCGGTTTATATATGAGTTCCCGTACCGATAATGCAATTGTGGCATTGATCCTGACCGTAGTGGTCTGTGGTCTGTTTTACCTTATTGGCACACCACAGCTGACCAACCTGTTTGGCTACGAAACCGGCGATATGCTGCGCGCCCTCAGCACCGATGCCCACTTCCAGTCAATCACTCGCGGGGTACTGGATCTGCGGGATCTTTACTATTACCTGTCGCTGGTGGGAATTTTTATCACTCTGAATCTGCTGCGACTGGAGCGTTTACGCTGGGCCAGTAATCCAGATAACCGTCATCACCGCGAGTGGCGACTACTGTGTGCATTAGCCATTATCAACTTGGTGGTGGCTAATCTGTGGTTGACTCCCATAGGCTGGGCACGACTGGATATGACCCAAGGGCAGCAATACACTCTCTCAGATGCCAGCAAGCACTACCTGCAACAGCTGCAAGAACCGTTACTGATCCGTGGTTATTTTTCAGCCAAAACCCACCCATTGCTGGAACCCTTAGTACCGCAGATAAAGGACCTATTGCAGGAATACGCAGTCGCCTCAGGTAACAAAGTCCGGGTAGAGTTTGTCGATCCGCAGGCAAACCAGAAAGCCGAGCAGGAAGCCGCCGCTCGTTATGGCATCCAGCCACTGTCGTTTGAAACCGCCAGCAAATATTCCGCGGGCGTCATGAGTTCCTACTTTAACGTGGTAATTGCCTATGGCGATCAATACAAGGTATTGAATTATCAGGATCTAATTGAAGTAAAAGGTCGCGGCGACCACTTGGATGTACTGTTGAAAAATCCAGAATACGCTATCACCAGCGCCATTCGTAATGTCCAGCACAAGTGGCAGGATGGTGGCAGCCCGTTTGCGGCAATCAATGGCAAAGTGACCTTCCACGGTTATATGTCTGCCACGACGCAGTTGCCACAACCATTACAAAAGTTACGTGCAGAACTGGACGAAGTGCTCAAACAGCTTGGCAAAAATGCCGATGGCAAACTGCTGACCCAATTTGATGATCCGCAAAACAACAGTGAATTAGCAAAAACGCTGAAGCAACAATACGGCTTTGCGCCACAAGTGATGGGGTTAACAGATCGTCATCCATTCTGGTTCTATATGACACTAGAAAATGGTGGCAGCCATGTGCAGATCCCACTACCAGAGAAGCTGGAGAAGGACGCTTTGAAACGCAGCATTCAGTCGGCATTGCAACGGTTAGCGCCTGGTTTTATGAAGACTGTGGCCTTAGTGGCCCCCAAGCCCAACTACATGCAGCAAGGTGGCGCCAGCTACAGTATGCTGCGGGAAGTGTTGAGTAAAAATCTGCGGGTAGTTGACGAAGATCTTAGCGATGGCAAAGTGTCCCAAGATGCCGACTTCCTGCTGGTCATGGCCCCAGAAAACCTCAGCAATAAAGCGTTGTTTGCCATTGATCAGTTCCTGATGCGTGGCGGCAGTGTGATGATGGCAACCTCCCCCTTTGCCGTTAACATCGGCCAGTCACTCACAGCCCAACAGCAACAGAGTGGTCTGGATAAATGGCTGGCACATTATGGCTTGAGCATCGCGCCACGCATGGTGCTCGATCCGCGCAATGCGGCGTTACCACTGCCAGTAGAGCGTAATGTTGGCGGCATCACCTTAAGAGAAGTACGCATGCTGCCTTATCCGTATTTCCCGGACTTACGTGGTAATCAGTTGTCACCAGACAATCCGGTCACCGCGCAACTGGGCCAGCTGACATTGAACTGGGCCTCACCGGTGACTATCGACAGCAACAAAGCCGGTAACCGCGATATCAGCAAACTACTCACCAGTTCTGCCGATAGCTGGAGTTCTGCCAGCATGAACCTAGTCCCGGATTACCGCGGTTATCCAAGTAATGGCTTCAAGCTGGAAGGCAAACAGCAGTCATATCCACTGGCAGTCGCTGAAACCGGAAGTTTTGATTCCTTCTTTGCCGGCAAACCGTCGCCGTTACTCGCAGATAACAGCACCACCACAACCGCCAATGCGAATCCCCCGGCAAAAACGCAGCCCGATAACAGTTTTGATGGTGTCATCGAGCACTCGCCTGAGTCTGCACGGTTAATCCTGGTGGCCAGTAACGGCTTTGCCAGTGATGCGACGCTGCAACTGGAATCTCAGGGGCTGAGCACTTACTACACCAAACCGCTGGACTTCATCCAGAACAGTATTGACTGGTCACTGGAAGACCCGGCATTGCTGGCCTTGCGTGGACGTACCCAGCTAGCCAGAACCCTATTAGGGATGAAACTGGAGCAACAGCAGTACTGGGAATATCTCAACTATGGTCTGGTGTTATTGGGACTGGCACTGATCTGGCTGTGGCGCCGACAGGTGAAAATCAGCGATCTGCGCCGTTATCAGCAGATCCTGGCGGAGGTATAACAAGATGAAAAAACTCATATATATTCTGAGTGGTCTGCTGGTATTGCAACTGTTGCTAACCGTGGTCCTGAATGCACAGCACAGTGGCATTCAAGGTGCCGCAAAACCCAAGGCGTTACTGGCACTGCAAGACAATGATATTGACCATATCAGCATCAGTGGTAACGATGGCAAAGTCGTTAACCTCGCCAGAACCAACGGCAAATGGCTGCTGTCCGACCAGTCAGATTTTCCGGCTAATCAGCAGCAGGTAACCTCTCTGCTGACGCAGATCCTATCACTGAAACACGGTCTGGCCGTTGCTGACAGTGACAACGCCGCCCACCGTTTCAAAGTGGCAAAAGACAATTTTGAACGAAAAGTGGTGTTGTCGCAGCAGCACGTCGATATGGCAACCCTGTATTTGGGCACTTCGGCAAGTATGCGGGAAACCCATTTGCGGCTGGAAGGTGAAGCGCAAGTGTATCTGGCCAATCTGCCGGTTTACCGCTTGCCTGTCACCAATAAGGAGTGGATGCAGCAGGATTTACTGCAGTTGAAAACCACTAACATCAAAGCGTTAAAAATAGGCGATATGACGTTGAGCCGGAAAATAGACCATGCCCAAACCTCAGCGTCCCAGCAGCCGTTGCCAGCAACCATTGCCGACAATGGCAAAGTACAGAAAATGGTAGATAAACTGATTGATGATAACGGCAATAGCAAAGACCTGAAAAATGCAGCATCAACACCCCCTGAGAACTCAGGTTGGCAGTTGACACCGTTAGCTGCCGGTAATCGCGTCAATCTGGGTGCCGTCAATCAAGCGCTACAGCAACTGACCTCCCTGCGTGTCAGTGACCTGCTCGGGGTGGAGCAAAAAGCCAATTTTGGTTTGGATACCCCCCTATTGCAGCTTACGGTACAACGTAACCAGGGCGATGATGTCAGCTACCGCCTAGGGCAAATGAGTGACAGTAAAGACTATGTACTCAAATCTTCACTGAGTCAGCAGTATTTCCGTCTGCCGCAAGCGCAAGGTGCCGCTTTTGCCACTGCGTTTAACGCCAGCGCCTTCAGTGAACCACTAACGCCCGCCAAAACGGATAAGGTTAAGGTCGGTAGCAATTCCATCAACCCCGTTGCCGAGCCAAGCACTGGCCAGAAGGCTCAGACTACTCAGACTAAGTAAGGCTTTCTTCCCCCCAACCAAAGCCGCCAGAGGCCACCGTTCATGGTGGCCTTTTTATAATAAAGCCGCGCTATTACTGCTTATTCCAGTTCGGGGTTGGTTGCTGTAACAGATGCTTAATAAAGAACATAAACTGCCGCCGCTGCACATAGTCAATCGGCCCGGTAGAACGACCAACCGAGTGCTCGCCGCCCGGCACTTCCAGCAGCTCAAAATCTTTATTGGCATTAATAAGCGCATTCACCAGCTGCAAGGACGAAGAGGGATCGACGTTACTGTCCTGCTCGCCGAAGATGATCAGCAGTTGCCCTTGCAACTTGGCCGCATTCACCACCGCCGAACTGCGCAGATAGCTATCATCGACTGGCCAGCCCATCCACTGTTCATTCCAGCTCATTTTATCCATGCGATTGTCATAGCAACCGGCAAAAGCGACCCCGACGCTGTAAAATTCTGGATGGAACAACAAGGCACTCAGCGTACTCTGGCCGCCCGCAGAAGCACCATAAATGCCCACACCGTTGCTGATGTCATACCAGGGGAACTTCTTGGCAGCCGCCTGATGCCACAAGATACGATCTGGGAAACCTGAATCCCCCAGATTTTTCCAGGCCACATCATGAAATGCTTTGGAGCGATTGGCGGTGCCCATGCCGTCCATTTGCACCACAATAAACCCCAAATTTGCCAGCGCCTGCATACCGATGACTTTGTCGCCACCCGAGTGATAACCAAACGGCCAGAAATCTTTTGGCACAAAGCTGTCGTGTGGCCCGGCATAGATATTTTCAATCACCGGGTAGTGTTTACTGGGGTCGAAATGCTGCGGTTTTACTATCAATCCCCAGATATCACTCTTGCCATCACGGCCTTTTGCCACAAACACCTGCGGCGCTTTGAATCCCGCCGCCGTCAATTGGGAGATATCGGCTTTAGCAATCACCCGCACTAAAGTGCCATCAGCTTTTTTCAACTCGGCGACATTGGGCAGATCAACCCGTGAATAGTTGTCGACAAAATACTGCATATCGTCAGAGAAACTGACGTGATGATTGGCTGCAGTTTGGGTGATTTCCGTCAGTCCTGAGCCATCAAAATTCACCCGGTAATAGTGCACAAAGTAAGGGTCTTCTCCCGCGTTGACACCGCTGGCGGCAAACCAGATTTGCCGTTTTTCATCATCGACATGCACTACTTCGCGCACTGGCCAGTTACCCTGAGTTATCAGGTTTTTCACCTTGCCGCGCTTGCCGTCATACAGATACAGATGCGCCCAACCATCGCGCTCCGACAGCCAGATCACTTCCTTGCCAAGCTGACTGACGTCATGGCGATAGCCCCGCCATTGATAGATAAAGGTGTTGCTGGTCTCATCAATCACCACCCGCCCCTTGCCACTGGCGGCATCCACTTCAATTAAACGCGCCTGCTGATGACCTCGGCGGGTATATTCAAAAGCAAAGGTTTTGCTATCAGCTCGCCAGTATAAATTGGCCAGATCATAGGCATTCGGGAACAAGCTGGCATCAATATCGGTATGTTTGCCAGTGTGCAGGTCAAACAGGACGGGTTGCTCCATATCGATAGCATCGCCGGGCTTAGGATAGAGCTGTTGGATCACCTCAGGCTGCAATTGCGTCTGCGGCGATGACAAGACCCGAGTCACATAACGCGCATAGCCTGGAGTTACCCGGAAAATCACTAAATAACGGGAATCCGGCGACCACTGAATGGTTTGCGGATCGTAAAAATTGCCCGCCGTCCCCTCCTGACTTAGCAACACAATTTTGCCATGTTGATCAACAACCTGCAGGTTATGATCAACCACATGCGCTTGCAGCTTGCCATCCGGCGATGGCCGTAAATGATTGTCCGCAGGCACGCGAAGATCGCGCACTTCATCATCAGCCATCGGCTGCGAAGTCTCAGGTTTCTTGGCACAATTCGCCTGAGTCAAACTACAATGCCAAGGCTCATAGTGCAGGTAAAAGCCGATGCCGTCATCCTCATACCAGAAGTCATCAAATGGCAGCGCCAACGCCGTTACATTTTCAGCCTGTGCCTTGCTTAACCCGTTGGCTACCAGCGTTTGGTCAAAGGCCGGGCCTTTTTGTCCGTTGTCGGCATTTTCTTTGATAAAAGCAAAGCCACCCGCAACCGTCACGCGGTAATAGAATTCATGAGTTCCTGGCAGCCAGTGGGCCGGGAATGCCAGATTGCGTGTCAGTACCTGCCAATTCTGGCGTAGCTCAACACTGGCTCGAATATCTGCAGCGGTTGCGGCCATTACTGACACAGACGTAATCATTAATAACAGCGCACTCGCCAGAAATCTCGGTAATAAAGCATGTGTCATAGTGATATTTTCTTTCCCTCAAAAGCCACCCGCAAACAGTGGTACTGTTATTAATTATTTTGAATACCGTATACCAAATATATATAATTGCAAACCAGTGCAATATACAATCAATATCATTCTGGCCATGATAATTGGTGTGCTAACTGTTTATTCAATATGAATAAAATATACCAAAAGCGAATACCATATGATATTTATCTTATTAATCATGATGATATAGAATGCCATTTCATAAAGTGAGTTTATGGTATTGACTGTAATTCGATTAATGCCAACTTACATTTTTACGTCACTCTGTAGCTGTATTACCGGGCCGAACTCGTTACAATGCGCCTTTCTCGCTGTTCGGTAGGCCGTCCGTAATATGAGCGTTGTTTTACATATTTTTTACCGTCGTGGACTGCAGTTGTGCATTTGGCTACTGCTGACGCTCGCAACGGCTCAAGCTTCACCGCTACAGCTGCAAGATCTCAACACCCCGAAATTGTTAGACAATGCCTTCGCGATGTTACGGGATCCATCGGGTAAGTTATCACTATCCGAGGTCAAGCAACGCACATTTCACCAGTATGGCAATAGTGAAGCATTGCATATTGGTTACACCACTGATGCCGTCTGGCTGAAACTACAACTTAGTGCCACTGCAAACGCTCCAGCCCCCTGGGTAATGGATTTCCATTATGGGTATCTGGATCAACTAGATGCTTATATCGAATACTCGGATGGCCGAACAGTACACCAGCGCAACGGCTTTGCGGTGCCACCGGTTGACCGTGCTATCGCTAATGGTACCCCGGCATTTTGGTTAACGTTACCCGCTAATGAAATTGTTACCGTCTATATTCGAGTCAAAGCCTACGGCAGCATGACACTCAATGCCACGCTCTATCCGCAGTGGGCATTTCATGCACACAGCAACCGTAACCTTTTGTTTCAAACGATCTTTGCGGGGATGTTTTTGGCATTGTGGTGCTACAACATGTTTCTGGGGTTGGTACTGAAACAGCGCCCTTACCTGTCCTACAGTGCTTATCTGCTGGTATTTGGCATCACTACTGTCACCGCTATTGGGCACGGTTCCCTGTATCTGTGGCCGCTATTAGGGCCGATAATCAATCATGTGGTGCCCACGGGCTATTCCACCGCCGTAGTGCTGGCATTGCTGTTTGCCCGGGACTACATGGCGACCAAGCAACGGGCACCGATAGTGGACAGCACTCTAAAATGGGCCATATGGCTAAGCACGTTAGCGGCGCTGGCAACCGTAATATTACCGGTGCAGATTGGCGTACAGATTATGTCGGCAATAGGCGTATCCATTGCCGCGTTGATGATGTGGTGTGGTGTTTTCGGCGTCTATCGTAAGATACCTGCCGCCCGATACTTTTTAGTCGGATGGATCTGTATGTTAATCGGCACCGCTATGGTATCGCTGCGTAACATGGGTTGGTTGCCTGACAATTTCATCACCTTTTACGGTATGCAACTTGGCTCCACCATCGAAATGCTGCTGTTGTCGTTGGGTTTAGCCTCCCGTTTCAATGAGATGAAACGCCAGAAAGAAGCCGCGCAAGCAGCACTGGTCGAAACCCTGATGCATCAGGAATCACTACTGGAACAAAAAGTGTTACAGCGCACAGCCGAACTGGAAGCAGCCAAGCTGGAGTTAGAGAATATGGTTTATCGGGATCCGCTGACAAAACTCTATAATCGCAACGGTCTCGAACATATGCTGGATGAGGTGTACCAGCATTCGCGCCGCCAGCAACGGATATTGGCGCTACTGCTGATCGACCTTGATGATTTCAAGCTGATTAATGACAAACACGGCCATAGCATGGGCGATCATCTACTACAAATCATTGCCCAAAGGCTCAATAGCTGTGCCGTTGAAAACGACATGGTGGCCCGCTTAGGTGGGGATGAATTTGTGCTGTTATCTGACCGTTTTCACGACAAGCCCACCTTGCAGCAGTTTGGGCAGAAAGTGAAACAGATACTGACTCAGGCGGTATTGTTACCCAACGGCTGCACCGTCAGAATTGGCACCAGTATCGGCATCTGTTTTGGCGATCCCCATCTGGTAGACTCATCATCACTATTGCGCCGCGCCGACAGCGCCATGTACTTAATTAAACATTTTGAAAAAAATGATGTTGCCATCGACGATATGCGACGTCGCGCTAACAGTTAACCCTGTGGCGTATTTTATCCAAACCGTCAGCAGCTGATGACCAAGGTGCACTGCGATGTAGTCTAGTCGCGCCTTATAACAGCCAAGGCAGCAGACACAGTAATAACTTATCGCGGGACTCCACGCTGCAACGGCACTTGTTCTCGGATAGTTTGCGACAACCAATCGATAAACACTTGTAAGCGCTGGCTGGTATTGCGATTTTTAGGGTACAACATGGCGATTGGCATTGCCGATGGGGGATAATCCGCCAGCACCCGTTGCAGTAATCCCTGTTGCAGATATTGTGCAATGCCATAAACGGGCACCTGCACTAATCCCATGCCCGCCAATCCTGCGGCGATATAGGCATCCGAGCCATTGGTGGTAATGGGATGGGGCAACATTAACTTCTGATATTTGCCCTCTACCAAAAACTCCAGCGGTTCCACCCGTCCAGAGGAAGGCAGTACATACCCCACCATCTGGTGTTCATTAAGATCATCTGGGCATAACGGCACACCGAATTGTTGCAAATAGCCTGGACTCGCCAAAGTAACAATGGGAATAGCGCCAAGGTCGCGCCCAATCAGATTGCTGTCATTCAAAGGCCCAGCACGTAACACTAGGTCGACACCGCTTTCGAGCAGATCCACCCGGCTATCAGTGACGCCGATATTCAGCTCGATCCCTGGATAACGCTGTCGAAATTCCGCCAAGGCTGGGATAATCAGCATCCGCGCGAAATGCGTTGGCACACTGATACGCAACACCCCACTTGGCTGGTGATCTTCGGCAAACAATCCTGCCAGTTCATCCCAATCCGCCAGCAATTGCCGAGCTTTTTCCAGAACGGCTGTCCCGGATTCCGTCAGCCGTACCTGGCGCGTAGTACGTTGCAACAACTGCATATTCAGTTGCTGTTCCAGGCGTTGTACCGCCTGCGTTACGGTCGAGCGCGGCAGATTGAGGCTCACCGCCGCCTTGGTAAAACTGTGACTTTCACACACACGTTGATAAATCGCCAGGGTTTGCAGCCTATCCATATTGTTCGTGATTTATGAATTCTAAAACTGTTATAAGCATCTTTATCCTAAAAGTAAAAACAAAGATGCTATATCTACCGACATAAGGGAGATTCAAGATGCAACATAGAACGTTAGGGGCCAATGGCCCACAGGTTTCAGCATTGGCACTGGGCTGCATGGGAATGAGTGAATTCTACGGCGCCGCCGATGAACAGGAATCATTGGCAACGCTAGACCTAGCGCTGGCATCAGGGGTTAACTTCTGGGATACCGCAGATATTTATGGTCCGCATACCAACGAAATCCTGTTAAGCAAGGCGCTGAAAGGCCGCCGCCAACAGATTTTCCTCGCCACTAAGTTTGGTATTGTGCGCGATGCTGCCAACCCTCGAAAACGCGGTGTTTGCGGCCGACCTGAATACGTTAAACAGGCAGTTGAAGACAGTCTTAAACGCCTCGGCACCGAACATATTGATCTTTATTATCAGCATCGGATGGACCCAGATGTGCCGGTCGAAGAGACCGTTGGCGCCATGGCAGAACTGGTTAAAGCTGGGAAAGTGCGTTATCTGGGGCTGAGCGAAGTTGACCCAGAGCGCCTGCGCCGAGCCCATCAAGTGCACCCAATTACCGCTGTGCAAAGTGAATACTCACTGTGGACTCGCGACCCCGAATACGGTGTCCTCGATACCTGCCGCGAGCTCGGCATAGGTTTTGTGGCCTACAGTCCACTGGGGCGAGGTTTTCTCAGCGGAGCTATCCGTAGCGTGGATGACTTTGATGCCGATGACTATCGCCGCTTTAATCCCAGATTTCAGGGAGAAAACTTCCAGCGCAATCTGGCACTGGTGGATGCAGTGACTGAATTGGCACAGGCGAAAGGCATTACCCCGTCACAACTAGCACTGGCTTGGTTATTGGCGCAGGATCAGCATTTAATCCCACTGTTTGGCACCAAACGCCGGAAATATCTGCAAGACAACATCCAAGCGGCAGAGGTGCACTTGTCAACCGAAGAGTTAGCTGCCATCGATAAGGTTTTCCCCGCCGACAAGGTCGCTGGCAGTCGTTATGCCGCCAATATGATGTCGCTGTTACCACAGGTGCCAGCACACAAATAGCCAGCATTTTCTCAACGGGTTCGGTCAACAGGTGACTGAGCCCGCTGCTATCTCTGTGTTATAGCCTCTGTGTTATAGTGCCATCTAAATTGAATGTTTTGGAGCTAACATGACACTTCCCTATTCAGTGCTGGATTTAGCCCCGGTTGCGGTAAACAGTGATATCGCCACCGCGTTTACGCAGTCACTGCAACTGGCACAGCATGCCGAAAGCCTAGGTTATAGCCGCTACTGGCTGGCAGAACATCACAACATGCCAGGCATTGCCAGTGCCGCAACCTCAGTGCTGTTATGTCATCTGGGCAACGGTACTTCCCATATCCGTTTAGGCTCTGGCGGCATCATGTTGCCCAATCATTCACCCTTAGTGATAGCCGAACAGTTCGGTACGCTGGCAACGCTGTTTGGTGACCGCATCGATCTGGGACTGGGCCGCGCCCCCGGCACCGATCAACTGACAATGCACGCATTGCGGCGTCAGCCTCAGGCCGCGGTTGACAGTTTTCCGGAAGATGTGGCCGAATTGCAGCATTATTTCAGTGAGGAAAACGGTGCAGTACAAGCGGTGCCCGGCAAAGGTTTACCAGTGCCATTGTGGTTATTGGGTTCCAGCCTTTACAGCGCGCAATTAGCGGCGCAGATGGGGCTCCCTTTTGCTTTTGCTGCTCACTTTGCCCCGGAAATGATGGTACGAGCATTAACGCTGTATCGCAGTCAATTTCGCCCATCAACCCGCTGGGCTAAGCCTTATGCTATGGTGTGTGTCAATCTGGTGGCGGCAGACGATAAACAGCACGCCCATTACCTGTTTAGCTCAGTACAGCAACAATTCCTGCACCTGTACCGTGGCACCGCCGGAAAAATTCCGTTACCGGTAGCCAAACTGGCAGATGACTGGGAACCACATGAAATCAACGCGATGGAACGTACTTTAGCCCGGTCACTGGTAGGTAATAGCGATGATATTCGCCAAGGGATCGCAGCATTACTAGCAGAAACACAGGCCGACGAACTGATGTTTAACGGACCGATTGTCGAGCAGCAGGCCCGACTGCATTCTTTCAGCATTGGCGCAGAGGTAATGCAAGCGTTAGGTTAGCCAACGTTCAATGACAAAGCGTCACCGGGCTTAAACCATACGCGGCAATACTCAGTTAAGCGCCGTTTGCTTTCTGAAGAGCACTAAAGCCCCAATCAACTATTGAGTGGCACCGATATAGGTCTATTGGAATAGTCATACGGCTTTGATGTGATGGTCAAACAGAGAAAAAAAGCAATTAACAGACACAAGGTTACTTTCAGATTTTTCAAACTAAGTTCCTTTTAAGCTTTTCAATATCTGGTATCCAAATGTTTGATTACCGCTATAACACAGATTGCTAAGCATGACACATTTCCCGCCGGCACGGCCACTACCCGATAGTTTCATGGGTTGGTTATGCCACCTACGAAGCCAACCGCTTAGTTTTGAACTAAAAACTCACCAGTTCACACACTAAAGCCTAACAAAGGTCACATTTCGTGCTACTCTATGGCGACCTGGATCACAGAATTCCAGCTAATCAAACAAGACGCCAATCGAAGGTTCGCTATGGACGATAAAAAACGCCCGCTGTATTTGCCATTTGCGGGTCCTGCACTTCTTGAAGCTCCACTTATTAACAAGGGCAGCGCTTTCACCGAAGAGGAACGGATGTTCTTCAATCTGGATGGATTGCTGCCTTACTACATTGAAACCATTGAGGAACAGGCATCTCGTGCCTATGACCAGTTCCGCAGTTTCAATAACGATCTCGATAAGCACATTTACCTGCGCAATATTCAAGACACCAACGAAACCCTGTTCTACCGTCTGGTACAGAACCACATCAGTGAAATGATGCCGGTTATCTATACACCAACGGTAGGTCTGGCCTGTGAGCGCTTTTCTAAAAACTGGCGCCGCAACCGTGGGTTGTTCCTGTCTTATCCTTATAAAGATCGTATCGACGATATCCTCAACAACTCCACCCGCCATAAGGTAAAAGTGATAGTGATGACCGATGGCGAACGGATCCTGGGTCTTGGTGACCAGGGGATTGGTGGTATGGGGATACCTATCGGGAAACTGTCGCTATATACCAGTTGTGGCGGTATCAGCCCGGCTTATACCTTGCCAATTACGCTAGATGTGGGCACAGATAATCCGCATCTGCTGGAAGATCCCATGTATATGGGCTGGCGCCATAAGCGCATCGGTGGCGACGAATACTACGAATTTATCGAAGCCGTCATGCAGGCCATTCACCGCCGCTGGCCTGACACCTTGATCCAGTTTGAGGACTTCGCCCAGAAAAATGCGATGCCAATCCTGGAACGCTACAAAGATAAGTACTGCTGTTTCAACGATGACATTCAAGGTACGGCCGCGGTTACGGTTGGTTCACTGCTGGCCGCCTGTAAAGCCGCCCACAGTAAACTCAGCGAACAGTGCATTGCCTTCTTGGGTGCAGGCAGTGCGGGTTGCGGTATTGCCGAAGCAATTGTGGCGCAGATGGTGTCTGAAGGCATCAGCGACGAACAAGCGCGGCGGCAGGTATTTATGGTGGATCGTTGGGGTCTGCTGCAGGATAACATGCCAAATCTGTTGCCGTTCCAGCAAAAACTGGCGCAGAAACGGGATGATATTGAACATTGGCAGAACTTCTGTGACAACATCTCGCTGTTGGATGTGGTCAATAATGCCAAACCTACCGTACTCATTGGTGTATCTGGCGCGCCGGGGCTGTTTACCGAAGAAATTATCCGCGCCATGCACAGCCACTGTTCGCGGCCGATTATCTTCCCGCTGTCAAACCCCACCAGCCGGGTTGAAGCAACGCCGAAAGATATTCTGCATTGGACCTCAGGTCAGGCACTGGTGGCCACTGGCAGCCCGTTTGAACCTGTGGTAATGGAAGGTCAGACCTATGAAATTGCCCAGTGTAACAACAGCTATATTTTCCCCGGTATTGGTTTGGGTGTATTGGCGACTGGCGCAAGAAGAGTCACTGACGAAATGTTGATGGCGTCTAGTCGGGCGCTGGCAGAATGTTCACCGCTCGCCATTAATGGTGAAGGTTCGCTATTACCTCGACTGGAAGAGATCCATAACGTCAGCAGGCACATTGCGTTTGTCGTCGGTAAAACCGCCATTGAACAAGGCCACGCCTTGCCAACCACCGATGAATTGTTATTGCAGGCCATAGAAAGTAACTTCTGGTATCCAGAATATCGTCGCTATCGTCGCACATCATTCTGAGTCAACGTTATTATAAAAACAGAACATCTGCGCCATATTGGCAGATGTTCTGTTTTTTATTTTCCGTATTACCGCTTTTTAATTAAATGATAATGCTACTCAACTAAGAGCAGCCAACATTTAAAACCTTTCCTTTCAATCTGTTATATCCAAACTCGTCGTTAACATTTCTACATCAATTGTTTTAAATAAAAATAAGTCATTATTATAATCACTCAAAATATTGTTTTTAATAGATAAAAAAGAAAACAGTAGACAGAATTCTTATCACCAATTTGTTAATTTACTGGTCAATAATTTTGCAATAATTTCACAATATATCCTTGCTAGAGTCATGAAGCGTCAATAACATGCTTGATTGCTTAATAAGCAAAACCCAATAAGGAACAAGGATGAAACTCAATAAATCACTTTCGGCCGTTGCCTGGTCTATAGCCAGTCTTTATACGGTCGCCGCACATGCAGAAGTCCCTACACTGTTTATTTCCGAATATCTTGAAGGCGCTAGCAACAATAAGGCGCTGGAACTCTACAACAACACCAGCAGCAGTTTGCTACTGGATAACTACCGTGTGGAAATCTATGCCAACGGTAAAACCAGTGCCAGTTCCACCATTAAACTGAGCGGCACGCTGGCTGCAGGCAAGACTTATGTGATTGCCAACTCCGCTGCCGTTTTTGCTGACAGCGCCGATCTAACCAGCGGGTCACTGAATTACAACGGCAACGATGCGGTACTGCTCAAGCAGGGTGACACCGTTATCGACAGCATTGGTCAGGTTGGCAACGATCCCGGTAAAGCTTGGGGCAGTGGTGATATCACCACCTTGGATCACGACTTGCGCCGCGCCAGCGCTATAACCGATATCGATCCTACTGATGAATACGATCCAGCTGCCCAATGGTTCAGTTTTGCTAAAGATGATTTTTCAGATCTGGGGATTTATGGCAGTGACAATGGTTCTGGTAACGATAACGGAGACACTCCAGTTGTTGAACTCAGCTGTGACGATGACACCGTTGCCATTGGCAGTGTGCAGGGTAACGGCTTAACCACACCGCTGGCAGACCAACAAGTAGAAATCGCCGGGGTGGTAACGTCTGTATTTCCAGGGTTAAGTGGATTTTATGTGCAGGATGCCGGAGATGCGGATGCGACCACCTCTGACGGTATCTTTATCTATGCTGGCGCAAAAGCCATGGATAATGTCACCGTAGGTGATGTATACGTGGTTCGCGGCATCGCAGCTGAGTATTACGATAATACTCAGCTAAAGAATCCTGACTGGAAACAATGTGGCACTGGGAGTTTGCCTGCCGCAGTAAACGTGACGTTGCCCGTCAGCGACTTATCGACCCTAGAAGCGCTGGAAGGCATGCTGGTGCATTTTGACAGTCTCACTATTAATGATGTCAATGATCTGGCTAACTATGGCGAGGTGACACTGAGCAACGGTCGGCGTATGACTCCGACTCAGGTTGCCGAATCCGGTGAGGCTGCTGCCGCAATTTATGATGAAAACCGTCGTAACGCGATTGTGCTGGATGAGGGGGTATCAGGCAAAATTAATGGCACAACACCACCCTATCCTTATCCTGGTTTCTCCGCCGATAACTCATTACGAGTTGGTGATACCGTCAGCAATATCACCGGGCCACTCTATTACTCGTTCAACCAGTATCATGTATCACCGATAAATACGGTCACATTTGATAGCAGTGTTAACCCACGCAGCGATTACCCCGAACTGTCGAGTGAAGGCAATTTACGGGTTGCCTCGTTTAACGTATTGAACTTCTTTAACGGTGACGGTGCAGGTGCCGGGTTCCCAACCTCGCGTGGCGCATCCACCTATGAAGATTTTCTGAAACAGAAAGCTAAAATTGTCGCCGCACTCAGCAATATGCAAGCCGACGTCATCGGCTTGCTGGAAATCGAAAATGATGGTTATGGCGAGCAATCTGCCATTGCTGAACTGACTGCAGCGTTGTCTGAAGCCACCGGGCAGCATTGGGCCTATGTCAATCCTGGTGTGGAGCAGTTGGGTACAGATGTGATTACCAGTGCCTTTATTTATCGCGCAGATGTGGTGACGCCTGTCGGTGCCGCTAAATATCTGGATAAAACTAACTCCATAGTAGATGAAAACGACATACCGCTGTTTAACAGCGACAAAATGCGGCCATCACTAGGCCAGACCTTCAAACTCAACCATGAAAAGGCCATCTTGACTACAGTGATTAACCACCTGCGTTCTAAAGGTGGTAGCTGTGGTGCTGGTGATGATGACAATAGTCCTGGCGGCTCTGGAGCCTGTAATGGCACCCGTACCCGCGCAACCACAGCAATTGCGCAATGGGTTGCCGATAACTACGCTGATCAACCAGTGCTATTAATGGGCGACTTTAACGCCTACGCTAAGGAAGACCCGATCCTGACGCTGGAAGATAGCGGCTTTGAGCGAGTGGACGATATTGTGGGTAACAGCGACAGCTACAGTTATGTATTTGATGGATTGAGTGGTCAGCTGGACCACGCACTTGCCAACGACAAATTGGCCAATGCCGTGGTTGCGGTAACCGAATGGCACATTAACGCCGATGAAACATCGTCACTGGAATATGATAACAGCTACGCCGATGACAGCCTGTTCCGTTCTTCTGATCATGATCCTGTGGTGATGGAACTGGATCTGCGTAAACCCCATGGCGTAGGTCATCACCCGCACGGTCATCATCATGGTTGGGGTTGGGGCTGGAGCCATGGCTATAGCTGGGGCTGGAGCCATGGCTCCAGCCCCAACCCCAACCATGATGATGACCG
>NZ_JAFNJD010000129.1:0-583 GCF_017368415.1 Shewanella sp. 4t3-1-2LB | reverse complement strand
CATATCAAAGCATTATTCATAACCAAAGTGCTATGGAGCATCTGCTTAGCCTCGGCTGTGCCAAATTGGCAGAAATACGTGAAACATCACTTCAAGCCGGTGGGTTAGTTGTTGCTGCCTCAGTAAGACATGCACATAGCATTGCAAAAATTTTGGTTGAAAAATTCAATCAATCGGTCGCTATTGCTACATATTTGGACGAAAAGCCCATAGAAGAAATCGAGCGATTTAGATGCTCTAACACTCAGTGGATTATCAGCGTTGGAATGGTGAGTGAAGGCACCGATATTCCTAGACTTCAGGTGTGCTGCCACCTGAGTTCTATAAAAACAGAACTATATTTTCGGCAGGTATTGGGGCGCATTTTGCGAGTTAATGATGCACCGAACCAAGAAGCATGGTTATACACTTTCGCAGAAGCTAGTTTGGTCAGCTTTGCTGAACAAATAGAGCGAGTGCGTATTCCGGCCGATCATGAACACTCATTCTGACGGAACGTGAACACCTCTACTGATTGAACGTGAACACCCATACTGATTTCAATCTGAACACTTTGACCATCATTTCCAGAATCGGTGTTCAT
>NZ_JAFNJD010000128.1:0-595 GCF_017368415.1 Shewanella sp. 4t3-1-2LB | reverse complement strand
ATAATTTAGTTTCCGTCATTATGCCAGCTTTTAATGCCGAAATGACAATCTTAGAGAGCATTAATAGTGTTTTAAGACAAAGTTATAAAAACTTTGAGTTAATTATATGTGACGATAACTCTACTGACTCTACAAAAAATATTGTATGTTCCGTTGATGATAATAGGATTATATATTTAAAAAATCTATATCAGAAAGGCGCTGCAGGAGCTAGAAATTTTGCGTTAGATAACTCAAATGGTCGTTACGTTGCTTTTCTGGACAGTGATGATGTGTGGTCTGAGGATAAGCTTTATAAACAACTAAAATATATGAATGAAAACAATATATATTTCACATATGGGGCATATAAAACTTTTTCGGATGATGTCAAGGTTACTAAGGGACACTTTATACCACCGAAAATGGTGGCATATGAGAAACTTTTAAGAAGTTGTCCGATAGGTTGTTTAACTGTTGTTATTGATAGGAAATTTACAGGCTCATTTTCATTTCCATACATACCGAAAGAGGATTATGCCTGTTGGTTAACTCTAACTAATAGATTTGGGGATGCTTATTTGTATGAAAGTAGTTTTGATTCATATTATAGAAT
>NZ_JAFNJD010000127.1:0-597 GCF_017368415.1 Shewanella sp. 4t3-1-2LB | reverse complement strand
ATTCTTCTACTCGTTTATAAGAAGAATCGGTTGAACAATCATCGATTATATGAACTTTAACATATCTATTCTCATTCCAACGAGCAATTAAGGCTAACAACTCTTCAACTTGTTCTTCCTTATTATACAGAGGTATCACAATTTCAAAATCATTGACATCTTGCATTCTCAATTCTACTTATACGGTTGATGATAAAATAGTTCGATACGGAATATTAGGATCCTTTACGGGATTACTGGCACCAAGGCTTAAAGAATAGATGAACAAAACAATCATTATAGTACATGATAACAATCTAACAATCTCTTTAGGTTTAAATCTTTCAATCACATATGGGTAAAGAAAAATTAAAAAAATTAAAAAATATAAAGATATTCTGCTAGCATGTCCGTACGGTATTAACAATACATATAATAAAACGCCTACAGAAAATGCGTTATAGAAAAAGTAATATTTATCGTCATAACATTTATTGCGCCAAAGTAATGAAGAAATAGTGAAAAAAATTATTATTAGATATAAGATGCTATCCCCACCACCGATTACCGCGTGAGATATGTAATATTGATAATAATATACAAAGTACACTTTTATGA
>NZ_JAFNJD010000126.1:0-610 GCF_017368415.1 Shewanella sp. 4t3-1-2LB | reverse complement strand
AAGCTCTTGAGTCTCCTCGTATTGGCAGTACATGCTGCTCGGTTTCTGCGAGTAAACTATCAATCCTTTTAGGAATGGTTCCAGCCGCTTCCAGCCAAAAGCCATAAATCACATGGATTATCGCAACAGCGCATGTCGTAAAACTCAGTTGGCTGGCATATAACCCTGGCTTGCTTTGCGCCATTTTCACCATTTGGTAGCGAATAATGTTGTAGCTTAAGAGGATGCCCCAGAGCTCTTGCTTCACCATCTCCGGTTTCTTACTTCTCAACGTAAATTCGCTGTTGAGCAAACTCTGTTTCATCTCGCGGTAGCCCAATTCAATTTCCCAGCGGTGACTGTATAAATCCACGATTTCAGCACTAGGGAAGCGCAACGGATCTGTCATTGATGTGAGGATATTCACCTCTTTCCCTTTCACTGTTTTTGTCAGCAATCGGACATCGATATATTCAGGTAACTCATTAAATTGTTTACGAGATGGTGCTGTAGTCGTCAGCCGAATGAGCTTATCTTGTCGACCGAGTTTCGTGATAACTTCAAACTGTGTGCCTTTCTTCATCGGCATTAACCAGTGTCTGGCTTCGCCCGTTTGATGCCAACGATTTAG
>NZ_JAFNJD010000125.1:0-634 GCF_017368415.1 Shewanella sp. 4t3-1-2LB | reverse complement strand
CTCTAGGAAAACTGGTCAAAAATGGCGGAATATACAATTGTATATTCCGCCATAACGCATCCACGATTCCGAAACAGATTGGCCACCATTCCGAAAAAAGTTGGTCGATCTTCCGCTGGAAACTGGCCATTATAAAGTTGATTTATCTTAAAACTTACAATATTTCAAAAAATAGTTGGGGTTCCATCTTTATTAGACCTAGCTCTGTATTATCTTTTTATTCATTTCAACAAGCTGGTGCCCCCAAAAAATACCAATACTCCCTAAAACACAAAAAATGATTGCTATTATCAAAACCCATTTTATCAAAGCGTTTCGATGTTCAACTACTGAATCGAACGACACAATTACTTTGGAATCTATAGATATCGCATAGATCTGAGGTTTCCCACTGGGTCTATTGTAGACTAGGAGGTCTACCACACTATTTTTACTAGATTTTATGCCTAAAAGAATATCCGGAACACGTCCATTCCATTTGCTATACGTAAAATCTAAATTATCGATAGTTATGTCCAATTGATTACCATTAGTTTCTACACGTTCTATAATACCGCTATACTTCTCCAACGTAGAAAAGTCAGGATACTTAACTGTAAATATAAACTTAGTGCTAATACATACAGTGAGTATT
>NZ_JAFNJD010000124.1:0-666 GCF_017368415.1 Shewanella sp. 4t3-1-2LB | reverse complement strand
CCATGACATCGGTTCTGTTTATCCCGCACCGCATAACCGCCCGTGCACCATGGATAAGCAAGGTTCTTAAATCTCGATTACCACTCTTTGATAAATGACCGAGAGAGCTTTTCCCTCCAGAGCTATGTTGCTTAGGAACCAATCCGCACCACGCTGAAAACTGCCGCCCATTTTGAAATTGGTTCCCGGTACCAACCTCACTGAGCAGTGCGGTTGTTAAAATAGGACCAAAACCAGGAATACTCTTGATGGCATCATATCGAGGGTGCTGTTGCCCAAGCATCGTGATTTTGCAGGTGAGCTCATCAATCCTTTCACCGATATCTATAAGGTCGCTATACAACGTGTGCAGTAACCCCCTCATGACATGAGACAGTTCATTCTCTGCGTCTTCGATTATCAGAGGTAAATGACTGTGCAGTGCCTTTATTGATAACGGAAATGTAATGCCATATTCGGCAGATAAGCCTCTAATTTGATTAGCAAGTGCAGTGCGTTGTTCAACTAATCGGGCTCGAACACAGCGGAGAGATTTGAGATCTTGCTGCTCTACCGATTTAACGGGTACAAAGTGAATGTCTGGGCGAGAAAACGCCTCACATATTGCCCTCGCATCGTTGGCATCATTCTTTTGCCTTCCAACGAATGGTTTAACATGTTGTGCGG
>NZ_JAFNJD010000123.1:0-697 GCF_017368415.1 Shewanella sp. 4t3-1-2LB | reverse complement strand
GCATAGTGGTGCTAAGATGGCCATTCTCAGTCCTCGGCGAGTGGTGGGTTTGTTTGGCGATAGATCTGATCGCTCAAACAGGACTGAGTTCCCTTCCTGTGATCTACTATTTGGAACAGTTATTTAGGTACTTCTCCGCGAGATATATCACCAATAGCATCTCCAGCCATTTGGGTTGCCGCACCTGATGCAAAACCAGAAGCCATTGCACCTGCAGTTTGCGCAGCTGTTTTCGCTGCTCCTTGAGTGAGCGCTTGCTGAGCCGCTACTTTAACTCCAAAACCTGCAGTAGTCCCAACAATTCCCCCAGAGAGACCACCAACGAGAGCTCCAACTGCGCCTGCAATAAAGGCCTCACTGTTACTAGCCCCCATGTCCGATGCCATCTTAAAGGCTTGATAACCACCTATCGCCGCGCCAATCAATGGTATGAAAAAAGCGAACTCACCATCAGGATCAACATACTTATACGGATTGTTATTGGCGTATGCATAACGATTAAAACCATTGGAGGGGCTATTACCACGGCTCAGATGTCCTAATACATCAACAGGATCATTCGAGTAAAACTGAATCGCCACTGATTTCCTAGACACCTTTTAGTTAGATAAACTAGCTAAAAAAAGAGGTGTCCATGAGCCATAAACGTTACCCCGAACAATTCAAAATCGAAGCAGTAAAACAAGTCACTGTTGCC
>NZ_JAFNJD010000122.1:0-701 GCF_017368415.1 Shewanella sp. 4t3-1-2LB | reverse complement strand
CTTTCTATTTTCTGATCACATGACCATGTCGATACAATTATCTTAGATTCAGGATAGAACTGTCTAATACTTTTTACTGCTTTAAGAGTAATATTTTCATCCGCTTCAATGGTTATATTACCCTGTAAAACAAATGTTATGTCACTATAATTTATTTTCATAACTACTACATTTTGACATAAGAAATTTAAAATGCTGTCGCTTTTATCGCTATATCCTTAGATAAGAATAGCTGCAAATCTGATGGAATACCTAACCCATACATACCATCAGCTTCTATACCAATATTATAAACCCCAATTCTTTTCCCGCTTTTCGCCATATATGTGTATACCGGAGCAACGTAAAATTCACCATTACTCCTTACATTATTTTGTATCATATAATCAGCGAACTTACAGAAGTCAGAACCTTTAGAAAAGTTATAGATGCCAACAGTTGCTTCATCAGATACAACTATTTTTTCTACAACTTCAGTGACAAAACCATCTTCATTTACCTTTGCATATGACCATTTTGGGTCATTAGCCTTCATGGTTAGCATGCTACCGTCTAAGTCACGCCCCAAAATATCGCCCAAGTATTCATTAATATTTGAATCAATCCATTGATCAGAGTTAGCAATCATTAGAGGATTATTATTATCTATATATTCGCGCGCCTTTAATACCGTTACTGCAGCTCCATCTGTTATTCCATCA
>NZ_JAFNJD010000121.1:0-702 GCF_017368415.1 Shewanella sp. 4t3-1-2LB | reverse complement strand
AAACCCATCTGGGTTGTATGGTTAAGCCTCTCGAGTCATTAGTACAGGTTAGCTCAACGCCTCACAACGCTTACACACCCTGCCTATCTACGTCCTGGTCTCGAACGGCTCTTTAGTGGACTCTAGTCCAAGGGAAGACTCATCTTGGGGCTCGCTTCACGCTTAGATGCTTTCAGCGTTTATCAATTCCGAACATAGCTACCGGGCAATGCCATTGGCATGACAACCCGAACACCAGCGGTTCGTTCACTCCGGTCCTCTCGTACTAGGAGCAACCCCCCTCAATCTTCCAACGCCCACGGCAGATAGGGACCGAACTGTCTCACGACGTTCTGAACCCAGCTCGCGTACCACTTTAAATGGCGAACAGCCATACCCTTGGGACCGACTTCAGCCCCAGGATGTGATGAGCCGACATCGAGGTGCCAAACACCGCCGTCGATATGAACTCTTGGGCGGTATCAGCCTGTTATCCCCGGAGTACCTTTTATCCGTTGAGCGATGGCCCTTCCATTCAGAACCACCGGATCACTATGACCTACTTTCGTACCTGCTCGACGTGTCTGTCTCGCAGTTAAGCTGGCTTGTGCCATTACACTAACCGTACGATGTCCGACCGTACTTAGCCAACCTTCGTGCTCCTCCGTTACGCTTTAGGAGGAGACCGCCCCAGTCAAACTACCCACCAGGCACTGTCCCTAA
>NZ_JAFNJD010000120.1:0-755 GCF_017368415.1 Shewanella sp. 4t3-1-2LB | reverse complement strand
AGCACTCGGTCATTGAGCAAATCAGCCGAAGTGATAGGCGTTTTCGTCGTGTACAGCTTGGCAAATGCTACCTTGCTATAGGTATCAACAAAGGTTTGCTGATAGATGCGCCCCACACCTTTAAGGTTACCGACGTAGAAGGTGTCTTGTGAGCCCAAATAGCCTGGATGGAACGTTTCGATTTCACCGCAAGCTTCATCATCCTGCTGCTTGCGTTCCAGCGCTGCAACCTGCGAATCTGACAAGATAATACCTTCTTGCTCGACCTTGGCTTCCAAAGCCTTTAAGCGCTTTTTAAAGTTCTCTAAATCGTGCCGCAGCCAGATGGAACGAACGCCACTCGCCGACACAAATACGCCTGTTTTGCGCAGTTCATTACTGGTGCGTGATTGGCCGTGGGCAGGAAATGCTATCGCATGCGCGATGACGGCTTTTTCGGTTGCATCATCGACACGGTTCTTGAGGTTAGGCGCTCTTCTGGACTGATTTATAAGCGATTCAACACCACCGCTTTCAACCAATTCCTGATAGCGATAGAAGGTGTCTCGAGATACGCCCATCACCTTACAGGCCTTAGAAACGTTTCCCAGTTCTTCAGCGAGATTGAGTAAACCCGCTTTGTGTTTAATAATCGGATTGCTAGTATGAAGCATGAGAGTTGCCTTATGTTTTGATTTAAGATTCGACACCTTTATCAAAACGGGTAACTCTCATCTTTTCAAGATGATGTGTCAGATCTAGTCTGAACTAATACA
>NZ_JAFNJD010000011.1:0-85396 GCF_017368415.1 Shewanella sp. 4t3-1-2LB | reverse complement strand
TCTTGCTGCTCTACCGATTTAACGGGTACAAAGTGAATGTCTGGGCGAGAAAACGCCTCACATATTGCCCTCGCATCGTTGGCATCATTCTTTTGCCTTCCAACGAATGGTTTAACATGTTGTGCGGGGATAAGGGCAATCTTAAACCCCATTCCTCGGAAGATCCTAGCCCAGTGATGTGATGTTGCACACGACTCCATGGCAATAGTCGTCTTTTCAGGCAATTGACGGATGGTATCAAGTAAAGAGCCTCGGTTTACTTTCCGATTGGATAAAATCGAATCAGAGGAACTCAATACGCATACTTGAAAAGAATTTTTGGCTAAATCAATCCCAACGACCTTGATAGACATGTTCATTACTCCTGTTCTGACTGTACCTAAAGTTTGGTACAGCGACGCTAGAAAGGAGGTGCGTCCATCACATCAAAGCCGACGTAATCTCATATCCATCTACACATATTCCATTTTTGTAGAGTTCCGACTGTATTAGCTTCTCGTGATCGGCTTCTAAATCGTATACCTTTACAGCGAAATTATCTCCCTCTACCTTGGTGAATGCAGACATTTGGCAGCCACCAAGCAATACAAGAACAATACTCCAGAAAATTCCCCTCAAAGCTTCGACCTCGTGAATTTATAACGCCGTCAACAGCGGCCGAGCGTAGCGAGGTCCAGCCCCGAAGGGGCGATGCTGCTTGGCTTTGTTAGCAGCTTTTCAATGCTGCATGACTTGATGAACGATTTCATGCACGCGCTCCATAGTGATGCCATTCTGCTGTTCATTTGACAGCGGATGATCTGATGGCTGAATTTGAATAAGCGGAACAACACCCACCGGTTGAATTTGAACATTAGTTTTGAGGTGAAGTGTGTCCGGATAGCTAGGTAGCTTTGTCATAAGCCACCCGAAATATGGCTCTGCCTTTTCTCTACCTTCCAATTCCCAGCATTCACACATTTGATCAAAACTCTGTTCGCTAAGCGAAACCCAAACAGACCAAATAAATACCTCGCCTGTATCAGTGACTGGTAGCTCGATATGCCCTCTCACGAAGAAATGTTTGCCATCAACAATACATTGGTCTGCGTTTTCTTCGACGCGCCTATCATATTCATTCTCAGGGACCATGAGTAAGGCTGGGGAGTTGCCACCAAAACACATTGGCACTTCTCCAAGATCACAATTACATACTTTGCATTTGCTCATATCTATAGACTGCTAACGCCCCAAAAAGGGGCGATAATACGTGGGCTAAAATACGGAACGAAGTGACGGGAGCCCACGTGTTATTGTCCCGTTTACTTGGTTTGTTAGGTATGCATTACTGCGCATTATCCAGTGCTAATTTCACTGCTTCAAAAGAGTCTTTGCCTACTTCCCGTTTTGGAATCACAAACGCTGTTGCGGGAGTGTTATAAATGAAAATATAGTCCTCATTACTTTCTATTTTCTCCAGCGCGTCCCAAGTAAACTAGCTGCTACTATTAGCCGTTGACTCACCTACACCAATATCAGAAATAACAACCTTATGTTCGCAAAAAACTTCCTTTTGAAATACCTCAGAACACTTCCTAGCGTATCGTTTGTATGCAAACAGCGGAAAACGCAAGCGAAGCGAGTGGTTTTCCGCTGCTTTAACTTGTTAAATGCCATTTTGCTCACGTTTAGCATGTTGTTTAATCTTTGGCATTTGTATTTGCAGCCAAATAAATAGTGGTACTAGTGGAACGAATGCTAACCAAGATTGCATTTGAAAAGCCCAAAAGTACACAAACCAACCTTGAGCAACAATCAAACCCAATAGCTTTAACCAACGCGAAAAAAGCATTAAATCGCCCATTGCTGCTAATGGTAACCCAAAACAAAGCGCCCCCAAGCCATACAGCCAAAGGTTGAAGTTTACAGATGATTCAATCAGGCCAACATCAATGGCAATGCCAAAAAATAAAGGGAATAAAACCAGCATCATGACAGTTGTAAGAAAGTGCTCATTACGTCTGTGCTTTGCTTGAGCTTTATTTTTCTCTGCAAGTTTCTCTAATGTATCCATGGCATTTAACAGTGTTTAGACGACAAAATGTCGGAATATATCACGACATTTTGTCGTTCTTTTATGATTAATTATTACCCACTTTATGCGCTTATCTGCATGAAAGCAATCAATAATATTGCAGTTTTCTCGGAAGAATTATTGCGTGAAAAACGACAGATTTATACGGCTTATGAGCAAAAAACGACATCCGGCAGATACTGCAAATTTAACCAGTAATTTTAGGCATAAATGACGATGGCGGACGGTAAAAACACTGGCGGTTCTGGTAGATAGTTTGCGCAAAAATCCTCTGAATAACGCTCGAAATAATAACGATTGGACTGACCTGCAGGAAACGCAGCCACCAATGAGCCTAGGCGAATTTTTCAGTGTAAGTTTAATGAGGGCCTGCGTAAGTTCCCAAGTATCGATAAACCAAGGCGAGCCGCCCCGCTGGTTTATTGAGTGAAAACCCAAGCACGCAACATAGCAAACTCGCTTGGAGCGTATAGGCCGCTAACCGCCCACATCAACCTCTGGCTAGCTCAGACCACGGTCTGCTGTGGTATTAAGCGTGACAAGGGTCTTTCCACCTCGCTGTAATGACACAGCTCCAACCGTCCATCACGATGTTCCAGCACCGCCGTACAATTCTCCACCCAGTCGCCAGTATTGATATACAGCTGCCCTTGCAGATATTGCAGTTCTGGATGATGTATATGACCACACACCACCCCGGCCACCTGTGCGTTTGTTGCCCGTTGCAATGCCGCTGTACGAAAACGCTGCATGGCTGACTCCGCTTTGCTAGAACACTGCTTTAAGGTACGCGCCACTGACTGGTAAGGTAGCCCGAATAATCGACGTCCAGCATTCCACACGCGATTCAGCAATAGCACCAAGTCGTAAGCATTATCACCTAGCCATGCATCAAAGCGGCTGGCACACAGCTGGCGATCAAATTCATCACCGTGGATCAGCAGTAATTTACCGTGGGAGGGACTGTCGTAAATGTATTCACGGTGGACTTCTATTTTGTCTACCAAGCCGCCATCAAATCGCCGCATTGTGGCATCGTGATTACCAGGCACATAAATCACGCGTGTCCCGCTGTGGGCTTTATCCACCAGCAATTGAAACACCTGTTGATGGGCAGCAGGCCAGTACCAGCGACGATTAAGTGCCTGCATATCAATGACATCACCCACAAGAAACAGAAAGTCGCTGTGATGTTGTTTGAGAAAGCTCAAGAGATAATCGGCGCGGCAGTGTTTCTCGCCAAGATGAAGATCCGATAGCCAGATCGCCCGGCAATAGCGGTTGGTTGAAGTTGTGGCTGAGGTCATGGTGGGGTCCTGTACCTGACTTAATTTCAACAGGCGCAGATTAGCCCCTAGGTTTGACGCGCTTGTTACCGAGGCTTGATGGTTTTATGACAATATCAACCTAGCCGTTGCCAACCACTCGAGCTTCAGAAAAGCCATAGCCATAGTGGGACGATAAGGCAACCGAGGGTGAAACGATAATGAGTAAACTACTGAGATAACAGCCACTTTGTGAATGACCGTGTTGGCAGGTTCCGGCTGGCAACCCTGCGACATATTGTGCCGCAAGCGTCCGGTGGACGAGCCCATATTGCGAAGTGGTTGAATGTGGATGCACCGCGCTATCAATCGTTGGCACAATCAACAACACCAAGTGTACCTCTAGCGGATTGCAAGGATAGCGTGGCGATTGGCATTAAAGGCCATCCGGTATCCAAACAGGCCGTTGTCATTATTGTCAGCCGGAATGCAGTAGTGAAAACCGCCATCAGCGCCAGAGACCGCCAAGTTGCGGCCAAAATCATCGATAAACTGCCGCAACTGCGCTTTGCTGTCGGATTCAAAATACCCAAGGCATAGGTCGTCATTGCAAGCTAATTGGTAGTGGTTAAGGTACTGACTTTGGGGGCGTTGCTGCACTAACGCATTAAGCTGTACTTCTAACGCAGTGGCGGCCATCGATTTATTCATCTCAGCAAGATGTGTTACCAACTCACTGTAACTTGACGAATGCAGCACCCGCTCCAGCAGACGGCTATCAACTCGCTGCCCTCGATGTACCAGTTTGGCAAAGTTAAAACGTCGCGGATTGATCTCCCGAGTACGATCTGCGGCCGGTATCAGCGGTAAATCATCAACGTCCGCTGTCTGAGCAACCGTTGCCGCAAGGGACGCTGGTTCACGGTGCTGTAACCATTGAGGAACGGCATTGCTGTTCTTTATCTGGATTAACATTACGACTAACAACAATGCCAAAACGATGTAGGCAAAATCGTTCATTAGTTTCATCAACAAGTCCTTTTGTCTGAAACGACTGTGACCTTTGGGCACATTTCCAAGACACTATTCTTCCGTGAAAAGCCGTAATACACAAGTTCAGGTGTCGAGAGTAACCAGACCGCGGCACCTGAGAACATCACTTAGCCACCAAAGTCATCCAGTAAGATGTTGTCACGTTCGACCCCCAGGCTTTCCAGCATGGAGATCACTGAGCTATTCATAATCGGCGGGCCGCACATGTAGTACTCACAATCTTCCGGCGCTTTGTGGTGCTTGAGGAAATGCTCGTACACGACATTGTGAATAAAGCCGGTATAGCCCTGCCAGTTATCCTCAGGCAAAGGCTCCGACAAGGCGATATGCCATTCGAAGTTTGGATGGGTGCGCGCCAGTTCATCAAAATCTGCCTGATAGAACACTTCACGCAAGGAGCGCGCGCCATACCAGAAGGTCATCTTGCGTTGAGTTTGCCGCGATTTCAGTTGGTCAAAAATATGTGAGCGCATGGGAGCCATGCCGGCACCACCACCGATAAACACCATTTCGGCATTGGTGTCTTTGACGAAAAATTCACCGAATGGCCCCGAGATTGTCACAGTATCTCCCGGCTTCAGATTAAAGATATAGGATGACATCTGCCCTGGAGGAATCTCAGGCTTAGGCGGTGTCGCAATGCGCACATTCAGCATAATGCGACCTTTTTCTGCCGGGTAATTCGCCATCGAATAGGCACGCATCACCGGTGCGGTGACTTTCGATACCAGTTCAAACAGCCCGTGCTTTAGCCATTCATCGCGAAATTTTTCATCAATATCAAAGTCACGGTAATGTACTTCGTGGGCAGGCGCTTCAATCTGGATATAACCACCGGCTTTGAAGTTCACCTCTTCGCCCTCCGGTAATTTCAGTAGCAGCTCTTTGATATAGGTGGCGGTATTGCGGTTAGACAGCACCTGACATTGCCATTTACGGACACCGAAGATCTCTTCTTCCAGCTCCAGTTCCATATCATTTTTTACGGCCACCTGACAGGCGAGCCGACAGCCGGCCTTGGCGTCTTTTTTGGTGATGTGTTCCATCTCTGTTGGCAAAATATCGCCGCCACCAGACTTGATAACCACCCGGCACTGGCCGCAAGTACCACCGCCACCACAGGCTGAGGGCACAAAAATCTCTTTGGAGGCCAGCGCCGCTAACAGCTTACCACCGGCGGCGACGGTAACACTTTTGCTGGCATCACCATTAATGGTCAACTGCACATCGCCGCTTTGTACCAAACGGCTTTTAGCAAACAGGATCAACGCCACCAGCAAACACACCACTAAGGTAAACATGCCGATGCCAATTAACATTTCCATCTGTATGCTCCTTTGCGGTTACAGGGTGATGCCAGCAAAGGCCATAAAGCCTAGCGCCATCAGGCCGGTAGTGATAAAAGTAATGCCAATGCCTTGCAGATTCTTAGGGATAGCATTGAATTTCAGCCGTTCGCGGATGCCCGCCAGCAGCACAATCGCCAGCGCCCAGCCACTGCCAGCGCCAACCCCAAACACAATGGATTCGCCAAAGTTGTAGTCGCGGTTAGCCATAAAAATCACCCCGGCAAAAATGGCGCAGTTCACCGTCAGCAATGGCAGAAAAATCCCCAAGGTCTGATACAGCACCGGCACGTAGCGATCCAGTACCATTTCGAGGATCTGCACCAACGCAGCGATAACACCGATAAAGGTGATCAGTTGCAGATAGCTCAGGTCCAGATTGGGCAATCCGGCCCAGGCCAGTGCTCCTGGCTTCAGCACATAGCTGTAGATCAGCTGGTTCAGCGGCACCGCCAATACCATCACCACAATTACCGCTATCCCTAAGCCAAAAGCGGTCGACACTTTTTTCGACACTGCCAAAAAGGTACACATGCCGAGGAAGAATGACAGCGCCATGTTGTCGATGAAGGTCGCCTGAATAAACAGATTGAGATAGTGTTCCATAACGCCTCCTTAACGCTGCCGGTTGCGGGCGATGTTGATCAGCCAAATAAGTACACCGATCAGAAAAAACGCGCTCGGCGGTAACTTGAACATCTCGTTGGGCAGATACCAGCCACCATCGGCCACGGTTTGCAGCAACTGCTTACCAAACAGCGTACCAGCGCCCAACAGCTCGCGCACAAATGCTACCGACAACAGAATAAAACCGTAACCTGCCGAGTTGCCCAGCGCATCCAGCACCGCCAGATGCGGCGGTTCTTTCATGGCAAAGGCTTCGGCGCGCCCCATCACAATGCAGTTGGTAATAATCAAACCAACAAACACCGACAGCTGTTTTGACAGTTCGGGGGCCAAATCCTGCAACACCATATCCACCACAATCACCAGCGAGGCGATAATGGTCATCTGTGCGATAATACGTACGCTATTGGGAATAAGATGGCGGATAAGCGAAATAAACAGGTTGGAGCAGACCACCACAAAAGTCACCGCCAAGGTCATCACCAAAGCGGTCTGCATCGAATTACTGACGGCCAATGCAGAGCAAACACCTAGCACCTGCATCGCCACTGGATTATTGGCAAACACTGGCTGCCACAGCAGCTCGCGCGTGGTTAATGTTGCACTCATTTCGCCGCCTCCATTGCTGGCAGTTTGGTAAGCAGTGGCGCAAAACCCTCGTCACCGAACCAGAAGCTGATCATATTCTGTACCCCGACACCCGTGCGGGTGGCCCCACTGACGCCATCAATACCATTAAGATCGCCAGGCTTAGCGCCACCTTTGACGATCTTTAGCGCCAATTTGCCGTCAGCATCAAACAGCTGCTTACCACGCCATTTCTGACGCCAGTCTTCGTGATTGATAAAATCGCCGATCCCCGGCGTTTCGCCGTGTTCATAGAACACCACGCCTTCGATAGTATTGAGATCCGGCTTCAAGCCAATAAAACCATAGATGATTGACCACAAGCCTTTGCCATAAATTGGCAGTACCCAGCTCTGTAGCTGGCCTTGCGCATCATGCACCCGAAAAATGCGGATCTGGTTAGCGCGGGTTTTGATACGGGCGGTATCTTTGGCAATCTTGCTGGAGTGTTCTGGATTGATGGCAGCCATGCGCTCGTCATAATCCAGCAGGTCCTCCTGGGGAATCGTCTGTCCATCCGCCAGTGTCACCAGCATGGGCGTGACCCGTGCGCTAAACAGGGTTTTGAAATTACTGTTGTCGCTCGGAATATCGGCGGCCAGCAGCACATTCTGCATCAGCTCATTGCGCTGCTTTGCTAACTTGCGCTCTTTCAGCACGCCCGCCGTGCCGGTGATCATAAACGAGCACACTAGACACAGTACGATGGTGAACAAGAAGGTTCCGGCGACACTGTCTTTATTGAAGGCCATTGCGCTTGATCCTCCGTCTGATGTTAAAACGCGCCACCAACGAGTCCATTAACGGCGCCCACAAGTTAGCAAACAGGATGGACAGCATAATGCCTTCCGGCATTTTGACGTTAGCAACGCGGATCACCACGGTCATAGCGCCAACCAGCACGCCAAACAACCATTTACCGGGACGGGTGTAAGCGGTAGTAACCGGGTCAGTTGCCATAAACATCATCCCTAAGGCAAAACCGCCAGTGACCAAATGCCAGGTCCAAGGCATCGCCGTCCAGGCACTGCGACTATTGCCTAAATAGTTGAACAACAGCGTGGTCGCTATCATCCCCAGCATCACCCCGGCAACAATGCGCCAATCTGCCAGTCGCGTCAGCAGCAACAAAGCACCACCTAACAAAATCGCTAGGGTGCTGGTTTCTCCCACCGCTCCGACCTCAAAGCCGAGAAATGCCTGCCACCAATTGCTATCGCTGAACGCCTGATACCAGTGGTAATCGGTAAAATGCAGTTTATTGGCCGCTACCTGTGCCAGCGTGGTGGCACCAGAATAACCATCAACCGCCACCAACTGGGCACTGCTGGTGACTTCTGAGGGATAGGCAAAGTAGATAAACGCCAGCCCTGCCAGTGCCGGATTGAGGAAGTTGTAGCCCATGCCCCCAAACAACTCTTTGGCCACCACCACGCCAAAACTGACGCCCAGCACCACCAGCCATAAGGCAATGTGCGCAGGCATACACAGGCTGAACAGCAACGCGGTGACAAAAAAGCCCTCATGCAATTCTTGGTGACGCACCTTGGCAAACACCATTTCCCACAGCAAGGTGGTGAGCAAGGCACTGAAGTAAATCGGTAGGAAAAAACTCAAACCATAGGTAAAGGTGCTAAAAAAACCAGACTCTACGCTCAGAGGGCCAAACACTGATGTAAACAGCGACGCTTGCCACCCACTGGCGGCCGTAGCTCCGGCTATTAACGCCAGTTTGGCCTGTAATCCAGTGTTATAAATACCGAACAAAATAGCGGGTAATAGACACAAGCCTACCAGTGTCATAGTACGTTTAACGTCGATGGCATCGCGCACATGCACGGCATCCTGAGTGCTGCCGCCATGACCGATAAACAAGGAGCGGAAGAAGTCGCGGATAGTTGAACCCGGTGCGTAGTAGGCGTCCTGAATTTCCGACTTGGACTTTTTCATCAGCCTTCCCTCTCAATAATGGTCAGGCAGGCCCGTAATTCCTGACCGTAATCATACTTACTGGGACACACAAAGGTGCACAGTGCCAGATCTTCTTCATCCAGTTCCAGCGCACCTAACAACTGGGCTTCGTCGGTATCGCGCACCACCAAGTCCCGCACCAGCAGTGTCGGCAAAATATCCAGCGGCATCACCCGATCCAGTTGTCCAAATGCCAACATGGCACGTTTGGCACCACCGCTATGGGTGGTCATGGCAAACAGCTTACGTGGCAAAAAACGCGACAACACCGCACCGGTCACCGAAAACAGATCTTTCCCAGGACGTACCCACGGCAATACGCTGGCACGGTGATCTTCTTTAAGCACTGAGACTTGAGGCCGAAAACGGCTGAGATAATCCAGTTCAGCCACCGCCTTGAAACCGCCCAATACGGAGCCAGAAACTACCCGGCAGAGTTCCGGCTGCTGCAGTTCTCCGGCAAGCAACTCACTGACACAAGCGCCGCTAATGGTGCGCAACAACCGCGGATTGCGCACCTGCGGCCCCGCCAGTGAGATTACTCGACTGTTATCCAACTCCCCGGTGGTGAACAACTGTCCGATAGCGATAACATCCTGATAGCCGATATGCCAAACCTGTCGCTCCAGCGTGACCGGCAGCAGATGATGGATGTGAGTGCCCACCAACCCGGCGGGATGCACCCCGGCAAAACGCCAGCTTTCCACTTTAGGTAAATCAGCCCCCGGTAAGGCCTCAGGCTTGCCGTCTTGGCATAAAAACAATTTACCGTCAGTTAGATGCGCCAATACCTGTAGGCCAGCCACAAAATCATCAGCGGCGGCGTTAATAATCGGCCGGGGATCAGCGGCTAACGGATTGGTATCGGTTGCAGTAATAAAAATGGCGGCGGGAACACTGCCGGGTTTAGGGGCGCGCGAGAAAGGTCGGGTGCGCAGCGCCACCCACAGCCCACTTTCCAGCAACTTCTGCTGCACCGCGTCACGGCTCAGTGCTGTCAAATCGGCTTCAGCACCAAAATTGATATAGTCATCGCCCTCCAGCGTAATCACCACCGACAGCAGGACGCGCCGATCTCCACGATTAATAGCGCTAACCACGCCGCTGGCCGGTGCGGTAAAACGCACCCCAGGGTTACTCTTATCTTCAAACAGTGGCTGTCCTTTGCGAACGCGCTCGCCTTCTTCCACCAGCATGGTCGGTTTCAGGCCCACATATTCGTGTCCCAACAAAGCCACCCGCGACACCGGCTTGGCCACATCCACTATTTGCTTGGGGGCACCCGCGATGGGCAAATCCAGCCCTTTGCTAATCGTGATAACACGCTCGGTTAAACTCGACATAGCGTTTGCTCTCATGATTTTTAATTCATCCAATGCTATAGAATCGCTGACTAAATTACCGCCAACTGCATCACACTAGAACGATACATGTAATATAAATACGTAAATTTTTAAATTTATGCGGCAACAACAACTTAAATTAACCTTAAAAGGTAATAAATTTACGTTTTAAATTTCCAGAAATGCTGAACAGAAAGGTACAAACAGAGATGGGCGCCTCCCTGGCATCATTGCTGTCTTTTCCATAACTCATCGGCTAAAACTCAACAGCTAGTAAGATAAGCCGGGTTTATGACGCTTTAATGCAACCATAACGGCATTAACATCCGATTGCCGCCATCACAACCCTCAATACCCGATAATTTGAAAAATTGCGAACAGGATCACTATGAAAATTATGATCTCGATCGCCTATCCCCCGGATTACCTCTTGCGGGGTATATCTCTCTAACTTTGCTAAGTTCTAGACTTTTCGCACATACCGCTTCTAGGCCAATCGCCAACCTTTGGCAAGCCACGGAACTCCGCGAAGGTAGTTGAATATGTATCAACCGTTAACTCAGGAATACCACATAACCAGTCTGGTGATCCATGCTGATCCCGGTCATATCGGTCAGGTTAGTGCTGATATTTCGCGGCTATCCGGCACCGAAATCCATGCCAGCACCCAAGAAGGCAAGTTAGTAGTCACTATCGAAGCGGATAACCAGCAATCCGTCCTTGAGCAAGTGGAAACCATCAACCGACTGCCGGGCGTGTTGTCCAGCAGCCTTGTCTATCACCAGGTTGAAACCTTCAGCCATTCATAACGATCATAAAAAACGAGGAAACACTATGAGCATAAGTCGCCGCGAGTTTCTAAAAGCCAATGCCGCTGTTGCCGCGGCCTCGGCCATTGGCGCCACGCTGCCAGTGAAAATTGTTGAAGCTGCTGAACACAGTGACAATATCAAATGGGATAAAGCCCCATGTCGCTTCTGTGGTACCGGTTGTTCGGTACTGGTAGGCACCCGTGATGGCAAAGTTGTCGCCACCAAAGGGGACCCGGAAAGTCCAGTAAACCGTGGGCTGAACTGCATCAAAGGCTACTTCCTGTCAAAAATTATGTATGGAAAAGATCGTCTGACCACGCCACTGCTGCGAATGAAGGACGGCAAGTATGACAAAGAAGGGGAATTCACCCCGGTCAGTTGGAATACTGCTTTTGATGTGATGGCAGAAAAGTGGAAACACGCCCTTAAAACTAAGGGCCCCACCAGTATTGGTATGTTCGGCTCTGGTCAGTGGACCGTATGGGAAGGTTATGCGGCGGTCAAACTGCATAAAGCCGGTTTTCTCACCAACAACATCGACCCTAACGCCCGTCATTGCATGGCCTCGGCCGTGGTTGGTTTTATGCGTACCTTCGGTATTGATGAACCGATGGGCTGTTATGATGACCTAGAAGCCGCCGACCACTTTGTGCTGTGGGGGGCCAACATGGCGGAGATGCATCCGGTACTGTGGGCGCGCTTATCTGACCGGCGTTTAAGTAATCCCAACAGCAAGGTACATGTGCTGTCCACCTTCCAGAATCGTTCCTTCGACCTGGCGGATAACCCGATTGTGTTCAAACCACAATCCGATTTGGTCATCCTCAATTTTATCGCTAACTACATTATTCAGAATGGCGCAGTTAACCAAGATTTTGTCAGCAAACACACTCACTTTGCCAAAGGCGTAACCGACATAGGTTATGGACTGCGGCCAAATCATCCGCTGGAACAAAAAGCGAAAAATCCAGGCAACGGTAAATCCAGCCCGATAACTTTTGAAGAATACGCCCAGTTTGTCAGCAGCTACACGCTGGAATATGCCGCCAAGATGAGTGGCGTTGAGCCAGAAAAACTGCTCGAGCTGGCAAAAGCCTATGCCGATCCCAACATCAAGGTGATCAGCCTGTGGACCATGGGCATCAACCAGCATGTGCGTGGTGTATGGGCAAACAATATGCTGTACAACCTGCATCTGCTGACTGGCAAAATCTCCACTCCTGGTAACAGCCCCTATTCATTAACCGGTCAACCCTCAGCCTGTGGCACTGCACGCGAAGTGGGTACCTTTGCCCATCGTCTGCCCGCCGATATGGTGGTGACCAATGACAAACACCGCGCCATTGCTGAAAAAATCTGGCAGTTACCAGAAGGCTCGATCCCGGCTAAACCGGGTTACCATGCGGTACTGCAAAGCCGCATGCTAAAAGATGGCAAGCTCAACTGTTATTGGAGCATGTGTACCAACAACATGCAGGCTGGCCCCAACATTAACGAAGAGATTTATCCCGGCTTCCGCCATCCAGAAAACTTTATCGTGGTGTCCGATCCCTATCCAACGGTGACGGCCATGACCGCCGATCTGATCCTGCCAACCGCTATGTGGGTGGAAAAAGAAGGCGCCTACGGTAATGCCGAACGCCGCACGCACATGTGGCATCAGCAGGTAAAAGCCCCACAAGGCGCCCAGTCTGACCTGTGGCAACTGATGGAATTTGCCAAACGTTTCAAAGTGGCCGAAGTGTGGCCTGCCGAACTCGTAGCGAAGAAACCGCAATACGCCGACAAAACCCTGTTCGATGTGCTGTTTGCTAACGGGGTGGTCAATAAATTCCCGGTCAGTGACTGCCAAGCCGCGCTCAATGATGAATCACAGCACTTTGGTTTTTACGTGCAAAAGGGCCTGTTTGAAGAGTATGCCAGTTTCGGTCGCGGTCATGGTCATGATCTCGCCGACTTTGATGCTTACCACGCCAGCCGCGGTTTGCGTTGGCCCGTTGTAAACGGTAAGGAAACACTACGCCGCTTTGTTGAAGGTGCAGATCCTTATGTAAAAGCTGGCAGCGGTTATCAGTTCTACGGCAAACCGGACGGCAAAGCGGTGATCTTCGCCCTGCCCTATGAACCGGCGGCAGAAGAACCGAACGCAGAATACGATCTGTGGATGAGTACTGGCCGCGTGTTGGAACACTGGCACACCGCGACCATGACCGCCCGAGTACCAGAGCTGTACCGCGCTTACCCGGATGCACAGATATTTATGCACCCGGAAGATGCCAGCGCGCGTGGGCTGAAACGCGGCGATGAAGTGGTAGTCGCCTCATCTCGCGGTCAACTGAAAACCCGTGTTGAAACGAAAGGCCGTAATAAACCGCCTCGTGGCGTGGTGTTTATGCCGTTCTTTGACGCACGGCAGTTGGTGAATAAGTTGATGCTGGATGCCACCGATCCGCTGTCAAAAGAAACCGACTTCAAGAAATGCCCAGTGAAAGTCATGAAAGCGTGAATGACAGCGCAGCAAACCGCAGGAGACAGATGATGACCACGCAGTCGCCACCGCTTAAAGGGATCAATCGCCGCCAGTTTCTGGCGACGACGGCCCGTTATGCCTGTGCCGCTGGCTTGGTCGGCAGTGGTCTGGTGGCCATCGCTCGCGCGCAGCAATTGGGGCCGCAAGCCTTGCGGCCCCCCGCGGCCTTGGCCGAAGCGGAGTTTCTATCCGCCTGTGTGCGCTGTGGCCTGTGTGTTGAAGCTTGTCCCTATGACACCTTGCAGCTGGCACGCTGGTTTGCGCCAGCGCCCATGGGCACGCCCTGGTTTAGTGCCAGAGACATTCCTTGTGAGATGTGCGACGACATTCCCTGTGTCAAAGCCTGTCCATCTGGCGCGCTAGATCCCTCGCTACATGATATTAGTGAGGCGAAAATGGGCGTTGCGGTACTCATTGATGAAAAAGCCTGCCTTAACTTCAAGGGGCTGCGCTGTGACGTGTGTTACCGTGTCTGCCCGTTGCTGGATCAGGCCATCAGCATTGAGATGAGCCGCAACCATCACAGCGACCATCACGCGCTGTTTATTCCGGTCGTTAATAGCGACAAGTGCACGGGCTGCGGTAAATGTGAACATGCCTGTGTGCTGGATGTGCCAGCCATCAAGGTATTGCCACCTGCGCTAGCACAGGGGAAAGCTGCCGCTCACGACACATATCAGGATACCGGTAGTGTTACGCTGGAGATGCTGAACGGAGGATTCAAACCATGAGCCATCCTTCCAGCCGTTTTGCCGCAGCGGCGATTGCCCGTCTGGGATTCTGGAAAGCGCACCGGTTCTTGCTGCTGCGCCGAGCCAGCCAAATCACAGTGCTGACGCTGTTTGCTATGGGGCCGTGGGCGGGTATCTGGCTGCTACAAGGTAATCTCTCTGCCAGTCTGCTGCTAGATACGGTGCCGCTGGCCGATCCACTCACCACCTTACAGGTGTTGTTGACAGGACACTTGCCACAATTCCAGCTGCTGTTAGGAGCCATGCTGATTGGGCTGTTCTACGGTTTGCTGGGCGGTCGGGTATTTTGCAGTTGGGTCTGCCCCGTCAACATGGTCACGGATTTTGCCGCCTGGTTGCGACGGCGCTTCAAGCTGCCGCGCACGCCAGAACTGCCGGGGAAATTCCGCTACTTTATGCTGGCGCTGGTGCTGCTGTTGCCAATGCTGACAGGTTTTACCGTGTGGGAATGGCTCAATCCGGTTCCCATACTCTACCGCGCACTGCTCTTTGGCAATGTCACCGGTATCAGCATTATCGTCGCCATATTTTTAGCCGATTTGCTGCTGGCAGAACGGTTATGGTGTTCCCATGTCTGCCCTACCGGTGCCCTGTATGGACTGCTAGGTAAACTGTCCCCGGTGAAAATAGCGGCGGTGAAGCGAGAAGCCTGTAATAACTGTATGGACTGCTTCAGTGTCTGCCCAGAGCGGCAACTACTTAAACCTGCACTCAAAGGCCAACAACGGCTGATCAGCGACGCCGATTGCACCCTGTGCGGACGTTGTATCGATGTCTGCGCTGCCGAAGTTTTTCAATACAAAAACCGACTTAACAAAGAATTCCAACGATTTGCCCACAAGGCGGAGAACGAGCAATGAAAAAAAACCTCACCTTAGCTGCACTGTTGATGGTTATCGCCGGTTGCAGCGGCCAACAAGCGACTACTGCAGCCAAACCCGTTAATGTCACCTCGCTCGGCGGTAAAGCGCCAGTGACCAGCAACGCTGCCGCTGACAGCGAAGCCCAATACCCCACCCGCGGCACGGCTATTAACCGTAATTTTTCTGAGCAGCCACCATTAATCCCCCACAAAGCGGATTATCCCATCACGCTGCAACGTAATAGCTGTCTGGGTTGCCATAGCTGGGATAAAGCCTCTAAAATGAAGGCCACGCCGGTGGCAAAATCCCATGTCATTGATGATAAAGGCACACTGAAGGGCCAGAATTACTTCTGTACTCAATGTCATGTGCCACAAGCAGACAATAAACAACCGCTGGTTGGCAACAGTTTCAGCCAGCAGTAAATGGGCAAGAAATCACCTTATCTGGTGTTCCTGGGGATAAAGTGATCAGGCAAGGCTCCCACGGATCGGGGGCCTAGTCTTTTTATGATGAGAGTACATTGCGGGATAGATTGCCGCATCAGCTGGCATTTTTCTGCAGTATGACTACCCGCCGCTCATCATGAAATAGCAACGTCATACCAAAGTGCTGGCATATCCAGCGAAAACTGTCGAGATGGAAAAAACTGCAGTGGGTGGGATCACGAGTGTAGTGCCAGTCGTAAAACTGTGCGGGCGTTTGCCAACGGTCAGTCATCACCCCGAGAATGCCACCAGGTGACAAATGCTCACTTAACCGTGCGATCTCAATCGCGGGTTGATGGAAATGTTCAAAACACTCACTTGCCAGAATGAAATCATACTGTGCTCGTAAAGTGATAGGAAAAAACGCCGGATCATAATTGTCACAGGCAATTCCCTGTCGCGCCAACAACTGCGACATCGTCGGTCCTGGGCCACAGCCAAAATCCAGCCCCTGCATTGACGCTGACAACCAAGGTAGAACTGGCTGCAACAGGCGCATTAAAAACGCCACATAGCCCGCATCATCGATACTGTTGTTATGGGTGGCGTAATACGCGCGCTCGTCAGCCAGCGATAGGCGATCTGCGGCGGTCAGAAAGATCAATTGGCAGTGACGACACACCAGATAACGCCGCGCCACTCGTGCGGCTACCGCTTGTTTCTGACCACTATCACCGCAAAGCGGGCAAATCTGCGCTGACAAACATCACTCCATTGTTCCTGAAAAAACGGCGACACTTTATCACCGTCAAGCCCTATTTAGCCGCAGATTATGGCTGTTAACGGTAAAAGGATTGCGGGTGATCCACAACTAAGGGTAAGCGGCTGACTGACGCAAGGCATCTTGGGCCCGTCAGCATAATATCAGTAGCCTAGCTCATTGCTGAGACGGCGAAATCCCTCCGCAACATCTTTGCTTTCAATCATGGCCTGCAGCACCTCGGCCGCTTTGGCACCATCTAACATCAGCCGCTTCGCTAAAAACAGCATGAATGCCATCTTCCCTTCTTCGGAGTCTTCATTTGTGGGCAGATCTTGCATCATCAGGATCTGGCAAAATGCCTGGGGATATCCCCACAAGGTCAGGATATAAGCACTCAGCAGTGTGGCGTCCTCAAAGTCACTGCGGCTTTCGGGCAACTCCTCGGCCGACGTCAGTTTCAGCGTCTCCAGCAGCAGTTGACCAATGGCACTAAGCAATGCCGCCGAAAATAGCATATCCCGCTGTGCCACCGGCATACCAGCATACTGCGCTAGACGGCGGCAGTAATTGGCATGGATAAATGCCTGATCATTAATATGGCTGTGCACTGACGCTGGCAAACGGTGCCGGATATCTTCACCAATCAGCAACGTGGTGATAATTGCCTCGGTCAGCTTGGCCCCCAAACGCGTAATCGCTTCTTGTAACGACGAAGTCTGGCGACTGTAGCCCAGCAGCGCCGAGTTAGCACTTTGGATCAGCTTGCCACTGACTACCGGGTCATGAACCACCAGTTCCGCACAATCACTAAGATCAGAGTCCGGATCTGCCAGCAACTGCCGTAGTTGCATGACCAACTGCGGCATTATCGGCAACTGATTAATGCGCCCAACTCGGCGCCGATCCTCCAGCGTAAACGGCAGTTTCTGCAGGCGCTCAGCACAGTTGAATAGATGTTCCAGATCCGCTTCTCGAAACGGTTTAGAGAAAACGAAGTGGCTGTATGACTCTAACTGTTGAAACACCTCAGATGAAGCATCGGCCGTCAACAACACACGAATGGCCATCGGCAATTTATGGCTGGCCTGTTGGAGGATCTGATTACCGTTAATGCCGGGCATCACATAATCACTGACCACCACATCAACGCTCAGTTCTTTGCCGTCGCCACAAAACTCCAACCAGCGGCTAGGCTGATCACACAGCACAAAATCCCACTGAGGACGCAATCTCTTGGCGACCCGCAGCAACGCATGAAGCATCAGCATATCATCATCAATAAACACGACCTTGAGTTGACTCATGTGCGGTTTCCCTCCTGCAGCGTAAGTCACCCGACTACCATAAGCGTTGTGACAAGGTTTGTCGCCTGTCATGTCATCTACTGAGGTCACATATCAGGGTCATCAGCAGCAGACTAACTTGCTAGTATTCATTTTAGATCATAAATTTAACTGGCAACGGACAAGTGTACCAGCGACCGGGAGCAAGGAACCTGCCGATGATAGAACTGGCTAATGATACCCCAGCAACCATCCTTTGTGTCGATGATGAACCTAGCATCCTGAAGGCACTGCAAAGGTTGTTTCTCGGTCATCCCTGTGTATTGCTGTTAGCGGAAAGTGGTGAAACTGCACTGACGCTAATGCAACAACACACAGTAGAAATTATCATCTGTGATATGCGGATGCCACAGATGAATGGCGCAGAATTTCTGCAGCAGGCAGCCAAGTTGCAACCCAACGCCTACCGTATTCTAATGACGGGCTACGCAGATTTGGCATCGACAATTGCGGCGGTCAATATTGGGCGTATTCAACGTTATATCCAAAAACCATGGGACAATGCCGAGCTATTGGCCGCTGTCGACGAAGGTCTGGACTACCACCGTTTACTGCAAGCCAATAGACAACTCACCGTCCAGGTAGAGCAGCAGAATGCCCAGTTGAAGCAGCTTAACCAATCGCTGGAAGAACAGGTACAACAACGCACCCGCCAGCTAAGGCAAAGTTTGCAACAGTTGAAATCTTTGGTGGCGCAAAGAGAAAGTGAAAACGATGCCATCCTGCAGCTGCTATATAACATCATCTCCATCAATCCCCGCCTCAGTGGTGATTACGCAAGGCGCGTCAGTCAGACCTGCGGGGATCTGGCGCGAGCATTAGGCTTAAGTGCCGAGCAGCAACAGCTGATCAGCAATGCCGGGCTTTACAGTGAAGTTGGCAAACTGGGGTTCACTTCCGCCTTGTTGGACAAACCGTTTCACGCGCTGGGAACCTCAGATCACCGCTTGTATCGCTTTCATCCACAGCTTGCCGAAGAGATTATGGCTCCGGCGCAGCACCTACAGCCAATGGTAGAACTGATCCTGCACCAATATGAGCACTATAATGGTACCGGAGTGCCCGATGCCTTGAGTGAGCAGAATATTCCCTTGGGATCACGCATATTGGCCGTTGCCAGGGACTTCTGGGGGCTGATGTTCAAACGCCTCAGTGAGAATGTGCATACACATGAAGAAGCCATTGCCTGGCTGAAACGGCAACAAGGATCGGTATACGATCCTAAGCTTATCGGCATTATGGAAAAACTGTTGCAACAGCATCAACTGGATAAGCCCTCGGTAGACGATGTGCAGGGCGTTACCTTAGATCTGCTACAACCGGGAATGCAGCTAAGCCACAATTTATACAATCGGAATCAGATGCTGTTATTGCCTAAAGGCCATGTGCTCACCCAACAGTCTCTGGATAAACTGCGGGAATACCAGACCAAGCATAAAACCGTACTGCGACTGCAACTGGAATCCGCGGCAAAAGCCAAATCAGCCAACGCCTGAACCAGTTAGCAACGGTAGCAAGTAGGAGTTACTATGAACAACCATTCGCTGGCGTCACTGCTGGACAAACTGCCATTAGGGATTTGCATCGTCGACCGGAAGTATCGCATTCTCTACATCAATTCGCGTTTCAGCACGGCGTTGCAACTCCCAGCAGAAGTCCGCTTGGGAAGCTCACTACTGCATGAGTGTTCGCATCAAGCGCCGTTGTTGCAACAACATCTGGATAATGTCGCCAGCAGAACCGGAGACTCCTTTCCCTCCGATATTCATCCTCCTGAAGCCTTCGAATTTATCCCAGAAACGGATACAACAACCGACAACGTCAACGCTGTATTGCATATGGAGATAGTGCCGCTAGCCATCAACGATGGGGAGGTCAAAACCTTATGTCTGCTGCTGGATGCTGGAAGCTGCTATGCGCAAGTCAAACAACAGATGGCGCAAGAGCTCGCTGCTGGGCACGAACAGCAACAGCAACTGATGGATAAATTGGAAGCCGCTCGCGGCCAACTGGTGCAAGCAGAAAAAATGGCATCAATCGGGCAACTGGCTGCGGGTATCGCCCACGAGATTAATAATCCTATCGGTTTCATCGGCTCGAACCTACAAAGTCTGCAAGACTATGTGGAGCGTCTGCTGAATATTATCCATCACACTGAAAGTCTGCTCAATGAGCAGCAGCGGCAGCAATTGCAGCAGTTGATGGTGCAACAGCAGTTCAGTTTTATCCGCGATGATATTAAACAGTTGCTGGAAGAATCACTCGATGGCATCAATCGGGTGGCGGCAATTGTTAATAGTCTTAAGTCATTCTCCCATGTGGACAACAGTGACTGGCAATATGCCGATCTGATTGACGGGATGGAAAATACGCTAAAAATCATCAATAACCAGCTGAAATACCGGATTCAGTTACATAAGGATTATCAGCAAGGCTTACCGCTAGTGTATTGCCAGCCAATGCAGTTGAACCAGGTATTTATGAACCTGCTGATGAATGCCGCCCAAGCGATTGAAGGCAATGGCGACATCTGGATCTCTATCCATACCATGCCGCAGGATCAGGGTGTTGAAATTAGCATCAGGGACAGTGGCTGTGGTATCGAACCACAAAACCTCAATAAGATATTTGAACCCTTTTACACCACCAAACCCGTTGGCAGCGGTACAGGGCTGGGATTATCTCTGTCTTACAGCATTATCCAGAAACAGCACGGCAAAATCAGCGTCAACAGCAAAGTCGGTGAAGGCACTGAATTTGTGGTGAGAATACCACTACAAGGCGAGCGTCGTCTGCGGCAATAGTGCAAGTTTTAACACAAAAAATGGCGCTGTTTAGCGCCATTTTTTATTACCGCTTATGCGACAAGCCGGTTCAGTACATAGGTCAGCACCCCACCTGCACGGTAATAAGCAATCTCCATTTCAGTATCGAGGCGGCATAGCAAACTAATGTGCTTGCTGCTGCCATCGGCATAATGGATCACCGCGCTGATATCCTGATTGGGTTTGAGTGATGACCCCAGCCCGAGGATATCAAAGTGTTCATCGCCACTGAGTTTCAAGGTCTGACGATTTTCACCATCTTTAAACTGCAGCGGCAGCACTCCCATGCCCACCAGATTGGAACGGTGGATACGCTCAAAGCTCTCCACGATCACCGCTTTTACCCCTAAGAGCAAGGTGCCTTTGGCCGCCCAGTCACGGCTGGAGCCAGTGCCATACTCTTTGCCGGCCACCACCACGGTGGGGATCTGCGCCTGCTGGTATGCCATCGCCGCATCGTAAATGAAGCGGACCTGTTGCTCGCCACTCAGGCGGGTTACGCCGCCGGTGTGTCCAGGTACCATTTCATTACGGATACGGATATTGCCAAAGGTGCCGCGCATCATCACTTGATGATTACCACGGCGTGAACCATAAGAGTTAAAGTCCTGCTCCGCCACCCCGTGGCTGCGCAAGTACTGCGCTGCCGGGCTGTCCTTAGGGATCACCCCGGCTGGCGAAATATGATCCGTCGTCACTGAATCCCCCAGCAACGCCAATATTGCAGCACCTTTAATATCGGCCTGATTACCAGCATAAGCGGGTTCGAAGAACGGTGGCTGCTGGATATAGGTGGAGTTCGTATCAAATTGATAGGTACTACCAGTACCAGTATCAATGGCACGCCAGTTATCGTCACCACGGAACACATCGGCGTATTGTTCGCGGAACTGTTGCTGAGTGATATCCGCCAGCAATGCGGCAATCTCGGCATTCGACGGCCAGATATCTTTCAGATACACCGGATTACCCGCGGGATCCTGGCCGATAGCATCTTGCGACAGATCAATACGGGTGGTTCCCGCCAGCGCAAACGCCACCACTAGCGGCGGCGAGCACAGCCAGTTAGATTCCACCAGTGGATGAATACGGCCTTCAAAGTTGCGATTGCCCGATAGCACGGAAGACACATGAATTTTCTGTTCACTGACCGCCTGCGTTACATTGTCCGGCAATGGCCCAGAGTTGCCGATACAGGTGGTACAACCATACCCCACCAGATTAAACCCTAAGGCATCCAGTGCCGGTTGCAGCCCCGCCTTTGCCAGATACTGAGTTACCACTTTGGAACCAGGTGCTAACGACGATTTCACCCAAGGTTTACGCGCCAGCCCTTTGGCAAGGGCTTTTTGCGCCAGCAGCCCGGCCGCCAGCATTACCGCCGGGTTAGAGGTATTGGTACAGGAGGTGATGGCCGCAATCACCACATCACCGTGGTGCATTGGCATATCAGTTCCCGTCAGGGTGAAGGATTGCGACAGATCATCGCGGCCAGAAAGTTTGATGGCATCTTCGGCTGCCTGCTTCATGGCGGATAACGGCACCCGATCCTGTGGCCGCTTCGGCCCCGCCAAACTAGGTTCAACGGATGACAAATCCAGACTCAGTGTTGCCGAAAATTGCGGTGTAGGCGCACCGCTTTCACGCCACAATCCCTGCGCCTTGGTATAAGCCTCAACCAAGGCGATGGTGGTTTCATCACGACCACTCAGACGCAGATATTCTAGGGTCTTGGCATCGACCGGGAAGAAACCGCAGGTAGCGCCATATTCCGGTGCCATGTTGGCAATGGTCGCGCGATCTGCCAGCGGCAATAGATCTAGGCCGTCACCATAAAATTCGACAAACTTACCTACGACACCGTGTTGTCGCAATATTTGCACCACGCGCAACACTAGGTCTGTCGCGGTAATGCCTTCATTCAGTTTGCCTTTAAGTTCAAAGCCCACCACATCCGGTAGTTGCATTGAGATTGGCTGCCCCAGCATTGCCGCTTCGGCCTCGATACCACCAACGCCCCAGCCTAAAACCCCGAGCGCATTGATCATAGTGGTGTGACTGTCGGTGCCGACCAAGGTGTCGGGATACACCACAGTGCCAGCCTCGGTCACCTGACTCCAGACGCCTTTCGCTAGGTACTCTAGGTTAACCTGATGGCAAATACCGGTGCCCGGCGGTACCACAGAGAAATTATCAAATGCGCCTTGGCCCCATTTCAGAAACTGATAACGCTCCTGATTCCGTTGCATCTCTATCGCCACGTTTTCTTGATACGCGCTGTCAGTGGCAAATTTTTCAATGCTGACGGAATGGTCAATTACCAAGTCGACCTTGGACAATGGATTGATTTTTTGTGGGTCACCACCGCGTGCCACCAAGGCCGCTCGCATCGCCGCCAGATCGACAATCGCTGGCACCCCGGTGAAATCCTGCATCAGCACCCGCGCCGGATGGTAAGCAATCTCCTGTGAGCTGCCTTTACCATGACTATTGGCCACGGCTTCCAGTGCCGACAGTTCACAATGCTCGGTATGCAGATGCCGCAGGATGTTTTCCAGCAGAATTTTACTGCTGACGGGCAGCCTCGCCACATCGTGATAATGCGTTAACGGGCCATCAGTAAGTGAATAATAAAGGTAGGTGTTTTCGCCGACTTTTAGCTGGCGTTGGGCTTGAGCCTGAAACTTGAGCTTGGACATCACTACTCTCCCTGAGTTGAGTTTGTCTAAATCCTCGTCGTGTTTCCAGCATATGGGATCTACAGAGCTATCTCAAGGCGAAATAAAATTTTAATGATTAAAAATATATAATGTAAAAGAATTTATAGATTAGAACAGTGAAAAAAACGCCCGCTTATTCGCGGGCGATTCTGGGCTTTTGTAACTGGATGGATTAAGCTGCTTTAGCTTTTTTGTGGAAATGGAAACTGCCTTTCCACGAACCCTGATTGTTAACCTTAGCTGGTTTAGCCTTAGTTTCAGGGACTGCGGCAGTCGCAGCTTCGTAAAGGGCGCTTACCCAACCACACTGTGCGGATTTCATGGCAAATTCCTCTGTTCTTTGTCTGTATACGACTTTAGTATTAGAACGGCTATAGGTAAAATGAATTAATTCCATAGGTAGGATTCCATAATAGAATGAATATCCCAATCAAGACATTGCATTGCTTTTTACGACTGGTGGAGATCGGCAACTTTACCCGGGCAGCCGAACAGTTGTATCTGACCCAGCCGACATTAAGCAAAATGATCCAGCGGCTGGAAGAAACTCTGGATCAGCAGTTGTTGATCCGTAGTAATCAAAAGGTGGAACTGACCCAAGCGGGACAGATTTTTCACGCCAGTGCCAGCCAAATCATCGGGCAGTGGCATCGTATGGAACAGGATCTGGCAAACCTTTCCGGCCTGAAGTCAGGCCATCTACGCTTGGGCGTGTGCCCGATGATGAGCACGCTGACGATAGATCTGCTGACCAAGTTCCGCCAGACTTATCCTGGCGTTGAATTGCACATGCAAGAATACGGCGGTTTTGGTTGTGAGCAGGCATTATTGGCCGACTCACTGGATATTGCCTTTACCGCCTTGCCAGTGACCAACTCCGAACAGTTATCGGCTTCGCCGCTACAGGGGTATCCACTCAAAGTATGTCTACCCAATGAACATCCACTGACCGTCAAAGACCGCATCAGTTGGCAGGACTTAGCGCAATATCCGTTCATTCTGTACAACGAAGATTTCTCGCTGGCAAAATTGTTTGCCCGCCTCACCAAAGAAGCAGGGGTGACCCTGAACATTGCTTTTCGTAGCGGTCAGTGGGATTTTCTCGGTGCCATGGTGGAAGAAGGCATGGGCGTCGCTATTTTGCCAGAACCCATCTGCAACAAACTCGATAAAAGCCGACTGGTATTCCGGCCAATGGAGAAAGATCTGTTCTGGCAGATTGGACTTATCTGGCGTAATAACCTGCCATTAACGCCTGCGGCTGAGGCGCTGCTGACACTGAGTCGTCATCGCTCTTAGGTAGCAATCAACTGGAGCTTGGAATGACCAACACATCACTGCGGCTGCGTAGCAGGATCTGTTCAGCGGTATTACCAAGCATCCAGCCCATCAACCCTTTACGTTGGCGGACGCCCATCACCAGGTAGTCGCTCTTGAGCCGACAAGCCAATTGATACAGGCACAAGTCTGGTTCGCCGCCGATGATATGGATCTGTTCTTTCGGCAGCCCTATTTCGGCCAGTGTTAACTGATGACGCCGATAAGCATCCTTCACCAACTGCTGCACATTCAGCACTTCCAGATCGCGGATCAATCTGGGAATTCGCAAAATATAGGCTAAATGCAGTTGGCCGCCGGTAGCCTCCGCCAGCGTTCTGGCGTGTTGCAGCACTTGCTGATTAAGTTGCTGTTTTTGTGGATTTTCAGTGTCCAGATCCAGCGCCATCAACACACTGTTACCACGCTGCAACGGATTTTGTGTCAACAACATCACCGGCACTTTGGTGGTACGCAAGAGTTGCCAATCGGTCGGTAACATATGTTCACTCGCGTGGATACCTTTGACGATCAGATCAAAGCCTTCATTGGCGGCATATTCGCAAGCGTGTTCATAAAGGTACTTACACCACACCACGTGTAATGGCACATCGCCTGCGTCTAGTTGCTGTAAACGCTCTAGCAGTTGCTGCTGTTTATGCTGCTGCAATTGCTGTTTGGCTTCTTCATAAATAATTGGATCACCATAAAAGTACTCATAGCAGTAGGCAAAAATCTCTGGCGACTTTTGCAACATTTTCGCCAGTTGCAAGCCCTTGGTGATGACATCGGTGTGCGCGGATTCGTGCGGTTCGATAATAAATAGTTTACCCATCTGATTTCTCCCGTATTTCTACTGGTGTTTAAGCAGAAATTGGACTCTACTCAATAGGTGGGGGATTGATGCAAACCCTCTGATTAAGTGTATCAAAGCGGGGGCAAAACGTGCCGATAGATGACCTGCTAATCGCGTTGTTTTTGATCTTGCTACTGTCTCGGTTACTGGGAGAAACCTGTCAGCGCTTTGGTTGGCCGGTAGTGGTGGGGGAAATTGCCGCTGGAGTACTGCTTGGGCCATCAGCGTTAGGCTGGCTGACCCCGAATCCGTTACTCGCCAATATTGCCGAGCTGGGGATTATCCTGCTGCTGTTCAGTATTGGCAGCGAAACCTCCATCAAACGCCTGTATCACGCCGGTTCACAGGTATTGCTGGTCGCCTTAATTGGTATTGTGCTACCGCTGCTATTCACCGGACTGGCGGCGTTTTATTGGTTATCACTGCCCCCGTTTGCCGCGCTGTTTTACGGCTGTGCCCTCACCGCCACTAGCATCGGTATTTCATTACGGGTGTTGAAAGATGCCGGGCAACAACAGCAACACAGCAGCCAGATTATTCTCGGCGCGGCGGTGGCGGATGATATCGCCGGGGTGATTCTGCTGAGTTTGCTGTTTAGCTTTGCCTCCGGTACCGGAGTCGCACCACTGCCCCTGTTCAAACTGGTGCTGACCTTGTTGGTATTTCTGGTATTTGCCCCGCCGCTGGGCCGACTGTTGATCTATCTGCTGCGGTTTGCCAGCGGTCATGCTCACAATGAAGGTTATGAAGCGGTGGTGATGCTGGCGCTGATCTGCCTGTTTGCCTGGCTGGCCCATCATGCGGGCGCGCCAGCGCTGCTTGGTGGTTTTTCTGCGGGGTTAGCATTATCGCGGCAGTTTGTCTGGCCCTGGCAGCGTTATCTGCAAAATCCTTTTGCCTTTACCAATAAGCTGGAACATGCCATGCAACCACTCACCGAGGTGTTTGCGCCAGTATTTTTTGTTTATGTTGGCATCAGTATTGATGTTAGCCACCTGCAACTCAGCGGCACCGACTTACTGTGGTTAGCTGGCATAGTATTGCTGGCGCTGGCGGGCAAACTACTGGCGGGCTTGGCGGTACAAGGCCCGTGGCGCGATAAGTGGCTGGTGGGGAGTGCCATGATCCCACGCGGCGAAGTCGGGTTAGTGTTTGCCCAATTCGGCCAGCAATTACAGATTATCTCTACCGATATTTTTACCGGACTGGTGTTGGTAATTGCCATAACCACCTTGTTGGGGCCGCTGTTACTGAAAACCCTGCTGTCCCATAACAATCATTCACAAAAAACGCCGCAGTAGCGGCGTCTCTTGATTATCAGTTAGTGGTTATGCAGCTTAAACTGCCGCTCTAGAAAATCGGTCAGCGATTTGTACAGATGCGTTTTGACCTGATTGCCACGCATGGAATGCTTGGCGCCTGGATAATTGATCATCTCAAACAATTTGCCGTCATCCTGCAACGCCTTGTAAACGCGGGTGCTGTTTTCAAACAGCACGTTGTCATCGGCCATGCCGTGATACATCAATAAACCGCTTTGATAACTGCCGATATAAGGCAGCACACTGCTTAAGCGATAGCCTTCGGCATTATCATGGGGATTGCCCAGATACCGTTCGGTGTAGTGCGTGTCGTACAGCGACCAGTCGGTGACCGGTGCGCCGCTGATCGCTACCTTGAAGTCATCCGGCGCCTTCAACTTACACATCAGCGCCATGTAGCCGCCATAGCTGTGACCATAAATGGCGATCTTGTCAGCATCCACCCACGGCAAAGTCCGCAGATATTCCACGCCTTGCTTTTGATCGGCCACTTCGGCAACCCCAAGTTGTTTATAGATCACCTGTTCAAAACGCAGCCCGCGATGACCAGAACCCCGGTTATCCAACTGGAACACCGCAAATCCTTGCTGCAACAGATATTGGGTGAAGTAATCCTGGCTGCTCCAACTGTTCACCACTAGCTGCGCATGCGGGCCACCATACACCCGCACTAACACCGGATATTGCTTGTGCGCATCAAAATTAACGGGCTTGAACAACCGATAGTGCAAGGTCTGCCCATCTTCTGCGGTTAATGTGCCAAATTCGGGTAACTGCCATAGGCCAGCATATTGATACAGCGGGTGCCCTGGTTTGACGGCATTTTCTTCCACCCACGCCAGACGCTTGCCCTCAGCGTCATGCAAACTCACCTGTGGCGGCTGTGATAACGAGTCAAAGTAATCCAAATACACCGCTTTATTATCGGCAAATACCGCTTGGTGCATCCCATGCCGGGTTGATAAACGGGTCAAATCGCTGCCATCGAAACGCACTTTATACAGTTGCTTCTCGATATCACTGTCTTTACGGCCAGTGAAATATACCCAGCCCTGTTTTTCATCCACATGGCTGATGCTATCGACCGCCCAGTCACCGTGGGTCAATTGCAGTTTTACCTTGCCATCGGCGGCAAACAGATAGATATGCTTAAAACCACTGCGTTCTGAGGTCCACAAGAAGCCGCCCTGCTTGAGGAAATGCAGATCGTCATTGAGATTAATCCAGATGTTATTGCGTTCCGCGACCAGCGTTTGCGGCGTTTTGCTTGAGTGCACATCCACAACGCGCAGGTCTAATTGCTGCTGGTTGCGGCTTTGCCATTGGAATGACAGATGACGGCTGTCCGGCAGCCATTTTACCCGCGGCAGATAAAAATCCGTGTCTTGGCCCAAATCAATCCATGTCACCTTTTGCTGCGGCAGTGCAATTACCCCGAGCTTTATCTGCACATTCGCAGTGCCCGCAGCCGGGTAACGTTGCTGGGTCAGCTTGATACCGTCGGCATAAATTTCATTACGGGTGACTTCTTCTACCGGTGATTCATCCACCCGGTTAAAGACAATCGCCGATTCATCGGGCGCCCACCAGTAGCCCGTCATACGCCCCATCTCTTCCTGCGCCACAAATTCGGCCATGGCGTTTTTAATCACGCCACCACCGTCTTTAGTCAGTTGCGTGAGTTTGTCGTTCGCCAGTGTCAGTAGCCACAGGTTCTGTCCGGCAACAAAGGTGACATAGTGCCCCTTGGGTGACAATTTGGCATCGGTGGCAAAACCATCGCCTGTCGGCAATAACCGCACTTTGCCATCGGCCAGCGTGTAATAATAGAGTTTACCGGCTGACGGGATCAGCAGCGCTTTGCCATCATCGGCCCAGGCGTACTCCATGATGCCTTCACCATAAATCCGCTGCCGTTCGCGGCGGGCTTTTTCCTCATCAGATAATTCGCCCTGCTGTAATTTAGACGCATCCAGCAACATACTGACCTTGCCGCTAGCCACATCCATTTGCCACAGATCGTAAAAATGCAGATTATCCTTGCGCCCCACCAGAAAAGTCGCCCGCGAGCCATCCGGTGACAACTTCAGTTGCCGGGGGCTACTGCCCGCCAGATCCGGCGAATCATAAAGCCGATCTACAGTGAGTGGCTCGCGGCCGCCGTTAAGGGTTTGCGCGCTGCTGGCCGCGCTGCCAAGTGAGAGTGGAATTGCCATAAGTACAGAGTAAATCCAGTGTCGGGTCATGTTATTGTTATTCCATTAGCTATGTATCAGAAAGCGCCTGATAACTTTAGCGCTCCATTCTGCCTTATTTTTTTACGGATGGACAAACCTGCCATGTAACCGCTGAAAACTGTGGATTTTTGCGCTATGATTGCCCCCCAGGATCGGCTCCCGAATTCACATAAGGAAACAGCATGCAAACCCTGGCTCAAACCTTAGCCACTCAAGCTATTCCGGCATCGCTGGCGCAACTGCTCCAGACCCTCGCCTCGACCTCTGTCGCTATCAGCAACGCCGTGCGCCGTGGGGCATTGGCTGGCGTCCTCGGCAGCACTGACCACGAAAACGTGCAGGGTGAAACCCAGAAGAAACTGGACGTGATCACCAATGAGATGCTGAAGGATGCGTTGCGTGCCGACGGTACGGTGCGGGCATTGGCGTCTGAAGAGGAAGATTTCCCAGTAGTGCTTGGCGATCACGGTGATTATCTGGTGTGTTTTGACCCGCTGGATGGTTCATCCAATATCGATATCAACTCGCTGGTCGGCACTATTTTTTCCGTGTTACCCGCGCCACAAGGTGAGGTAAGCGAGCAGAGTTTCCTGCAAAGTGGTCGCCATCAAGTGGCTGCCGGTTATGTGTTGTATGGCCCGGCCACCATGCTGGCGCTGACCACCGGCCACGGTGTGCAGCTGTTTACTCTTGACCCACAAAGTGGTGAATATCTGCTGACCAATCCGGCGGTCAGCATCCCCAAAGACACCGCCGAATTTGCCATCAATATGTCCAACCAGCAGTTCTGGGAAGCGCCGATGCAGACTTATATTGGCGACCTGCTGCTGGGTAAAATCGGCCCGCGTGAAAAGTCTTTCAATATGCGCTGGATTGCCGCCATGGTAGGCGATGTGCACCGAGTACTGAGTCGTGGCGGTATTTTTACCTACCCAACCGACCACAAGAATCCGCAGAAACCATACAAACTGCGCTTAATGTACGAAGCCAACCCCATGTCGTTACTGGTGGAACAGGCGGGCGGTAAATCCAGCACCGGTTACCAGGATATTCTGGATATTCAGCCACAAGCGATTCATCAACGGGTAGCGGTTATCCTCGGTTCAGCCAACGAAGTGGCGACCTGCCTGGAATACCACAGCCTTGACTACAGCGAAGAACCAGAACTGTAATGACTCACGACCCGGCGGCCTGCCAGCGTTGGCAAGCCGCTAAATCGCGTTATAATAGCCGCCACATGACGCTAATCGCGGCGATATCGCCAAGATTCCACTGATAGTGAAAGGACAAATAAATGAGCTTACTTGCTGTGCCTGCGGGCAAATCCCTGCCAGACGATATCTATGTCGTGATCGAAATTCCTCAGAACCACGATCCCATCAAGTATGAAGTAGACAAAGACACCGGCGCGCTGTTTGTAGACCGCATGATGACTGCGCCCATGTTTTACCCATGCAACTACGGCTACGTGAACCAGACCCTGAGCCTGGATGGTGACCCAGTTGACGTGCTGGTACCAACTCAGTACCCACTGCAACCCGGTAGCGTGATCCGTTGCCGCCCGGTTGGCGTGTTGAAGATGACCGACGAATCTGGTGAAGATGCCAAAATCGTGGCCGTACCACATGACAAAGTTTCTAAAGAATACAAACACATCCAAGATGTGAACGATCTGCCAGCACTGCTGAAAGCGCAGATCAAACAGTTCTTTGAACACTACAAAGATCTGGAAGAAGGCAAATGGGTAAAAGTTGACGGCTGGGAAGATGCCGCTGCTGCCCGTGCGGAAATTCTCACCAGTGCAGAACGTTACAATCAAGGTAAGTAATTTACCTTTGGTTGGCCGTTTGCTGGAAAAAGCCCGCCTTGCGGGCTTTTTTGTTTTTGTAGCCTGACGGCTACTGTAGGCAATAGGCTTCGCCTATGCAGCTGCGCTGCCAAAGTCGTGAGCTTTCGCGCTCACACTACGAGACAAGGGGGCTGATCAGCCTCGAATAACATCCATGTTAAACGGCCAGCTTGCCATCCATGGCTCGCGCTCATGAACACACTCATCATCGATGAGCATTCGCCCTTATAAATCCCCTTGCTGCCCCAACGTCGCGAAACGCTACGGGCTTATGGTTTGCCATTTTCGCAAATCGCGCTGATTCGTCATCCATGACTCACCATCGTTTCTCGGCATCCATGCCTCGATTGCTCAATGGCTGCCCAACGCTCCTTCGCCGCGCCGAGGGGTAATCGGAGTTGCTTGAAAGTTGGCACTTTCATCTGTTTAGCGAGCTGTTGCTTGCATAAACTTGTGTTTTAAATCGCCTGCAGCGGGCGAATGCACACGCATCCTTGTGGCACGCTGTGAATATGTCCCTATAAGCTCGACGCCAGCATCCATGCTGGCGACGACCACAAGTCCACATGTGCTGTGAATTCTCGGCATTCTTCTGTAAGCACTGCGGTGTTTTTAGCTTTCTAAAACACGTTACGTTTGCTGTTTTGGTGAATGTCTCGATTGCTTAATGGCTGTCCAACGCTTCTTCGCAGCGCCGAGGGGAATGGGTGTTGCTTGCCGTCACAGCTGCCGTCCCAGCTCAATGTCGTATTTTCTGCAGCGGTTCTATCAAACTGTCGCTTTTTCACCATTCCTAGATCGAATCTTATACATTTTTCTATTGTGTTCAGTGAGATATACGCATAAGTTGAGCAGTAAACATGCGTGAAATGCGACATGATGTCGTGATTAATTCCAACATTACAAGTTGATAATAATTCATTGCTTTGTATAAGGACTTTAATTGAAAGCCATAAGTATTTTGTCTTTAGCGCAAGCATATAATTCACTAGAAGCTGAAACCTATGCGAATTTGTTGCGCCATTACGATATCAGCATTAAGAATGACGAGGCTAATGACCTGTCGAGTTTAGTAGGGAATTTATATTCAATTTATCAAAATGCTGTTATTTTTAATGAGTTTTATGTTGGTTATAAAATTCCCCAGATTGGAAAAGAGTTTGATTTATTAAGACTTGGCGAGAACTTCATTGTTAATGTGGAATTAAAACGAATTAGTTCGATAGAGAAAATTCAGACACAGCTACTTAGGAACAAATATTACTTATCTACTTTCGGCAAGCCTCTATGTAACTTCACTTTTGTTTCAAGTACAAACGAATTGTATTTTTTAAACGACAGCAATGTTGTTCAGTTGGTTGAGATTTCTTACCTTATCCAAGTCTTGGGTGCTCAAGTGGTCGACTATGTCGACGATATAGATAAGCTATTTAACCCCTCAGTCTACCTTGTGTCACCGTTTAATTCGACAGACAAATTTATAAATGATGAATATTTTCTCACTCTTCAACAAGAAGAAATAAAAAGAAGCGCCCTTGATTCATTAACGAAAAATTGGCAATCAAACTTCATCTCAATTACCGGCAGTGCGGGCACCGGTAAAACTTTGTTGGTATATGACATAGCTAAGAGTTTAATTGGAGCAAACAATAAAGTTCTGATTATACATTGTGGCAATTTGAATGATGGCCAAGTAAGACTAAAAACAGAATATAATTGGGATGTTATTCCAATAAAGCACTATCGTAGCTTCGATTTGTCGATTTATAACATGATTATCATTGATGAAGCACAACGAATTAAGCCACAGCAGCTTGAAGAAATAGTTAATACTGTAAAATCAACGAATGGTAATTGTGTGTTTTCTTATGACAAAATTCAAACACTATCCACTACAGAAGAATATCGAAACATAGATGCTCACATCAACAATATTGACCAAATTATTTCATATAAATTAACAGAAAAAATACGAACAAATAAGGAAATTGCATCCTTCATAAAGGCGCTTTTTAATAAAAACAAGAAAACATCTAGCAATAATAGAGGGAATGTAGAATTAAACTATTTTAGCACCACCGAAGACGCTAAATACTTTCTTGACTCAATAAGTAATCAAGGTTGGGAGGTTCTAAGGTTCACTCCTTCCCAATACAACAAAGAGCACCACAAAAGTTATTTTTCCGTTTATAACAAAGCATCCCATGGCATTATTGGGCAAGAATTCGACAATGTGGCCGTTGTTATTGATCAGTTCTTTTCTTACTCAAATACTGGTGAATTAATGTATAGAGGTGGCTCATATTACCACCCTGTAAAAATGCTATTCCAAAACATTACTCGTACTAGGAATAAATTAAGTATAGTTATAATAAACAATAGTGAGCTATTGAACAGATGTATTGCTATTGTCTAATAATAAGTTATATCGTGTATTTTAATATTACACCTAACAAGGCAAATTCACGCGGACAGTCAAAAGCGTCGCTTCGCTCCGTTTTTCCTGCCGGTGATTTGCGACGTTAAGTGGAATGAAAAATTCCCCCATTTTGCCGCGTTTGAAACTCTGAATTATCAAGCAACACCAATTCCCCTTCGGCGCGGTGGAGGTGCGTTGGGCAGCCATTGAGCAATCGAGGCATGGATGCCGAAGAAGCCGCGCCGAGGAATGGATTCCGAGTTGGCGGCGATTTGCGAAAATGGCAAACCAGAAGCACCGCAGCGTTTTGCGCCGTGGGGCGGCAAGGGGATCGATAAGGGGGCGAAGCCGTCTAGCCCCCTTATCTCGCAGTGTGAGCGCGACAGCTCACGACTTTCGCAACCACAGGTTGCAATCACGCAGTGATAAATCTTAGGCGCACCAGTTGGCAGGGAGCAGCCTACACATCCAACCTTCGACTGAAATCCCAAATTTCAGGCAAAAAAAACCGGTGGGGGGAACCACCGGCGTAAACGCAACATGAAGACCTGAGAGACTCAGGATCAATTTGCCTGATTGGGGTTTCAGGCGATGATTACCAAATCCCAAAGGACGGTAATCAAACTGTGAGCCACCACCATAGGCAGTGACCGCAAAACTTTACGAAAAAATCCACGCAAACACTGGCGCGCCAATCACCATGGTGATACCAGCAAAAATCATAGTCAGGCTGGCAACCACGCCTTCCTGCTGACCGATTTCCGTGGCCTTGGCGGTGCCAGAACCGTGAGCCGAGGCGCCCAAGGCCACCCCTTTACCCAACGAGGTATGAATATGTGCCAGACGAAACAGCGGCTCACCAATCACCATACCGATAATCCCGGTCAGCATTACTAGCATCGCGGTCAATTCTGGCACCCCACCAAAAGACGTGGTTGCCTGCATGGCAAACGGGGTAGATACCGAACGGACCAACACGCTGTGACTCAACTCAGCCGGTAACGGTACCACCTGCACCAACAACCAAGTGGAGGTCAAGCCAAACATCACCCCCGCCAAAACACCGAGGCTGATGGTAATAGGATACCTACGCACCAACTGCCGTTCACGGTAGATAGGCAAGGCGAAAGCCACGGTGGCCGGGGCCAGCAAAGTCACCAGCCAATGGGTATATTCAAAATAGGTCGGCAATGGGATGGACAACATCACCACCATCACAATTACGACCACTGGTGCCATAATGCTAGGCAACAACCACCAAGTTTTATGACGACGATACAGAGCCTTGGCTGCATAGTAACTGGCAACAGTCACAATCAGACTTAACAACGCCAACAATGTTGACTGGCTCATAGACTGATATTACCTCTCGCTTTTTGCCGCGCCATCTGCCGTTTAAGGTTTAATTTGCGCTCGAAACGGAATACCCTATCCACCACGAAACCGGTGCTGAGCAATACGCTGGCAGAGCCAACGACCAGGGTGAACAGAATATTCAGACCGTAGTGTTCCAACAGATTTTCGTACTTCAGTACCGAAATCATCGGGGGAATAAAGAACAGCAACAGGTCGCCAATAAACCATGCGGCACCGAGTTGCAGCGCTTTTTCTGGAATAATTTTCAGTGCCAGTGCCAACAGCACTACAAATAAGCCGATAACACTGCCGGGGATCGGCGAGTGGATCGCGGCGGCAATGGCATGTGCCCCCCAAGCCAGTAGGCAGATAAAACCGATCTGCAACAACGCCACGCTGTAATGCTTGCTTTGGGCAAGCAACAAACGGTTACGGTGACCGTGGGACGAACGAAGAGAGCTTTGCATCACACCACCAAAAAATTCCTTATTGGCAGCTATTGTAGGGTGGCAATTTAGATAAAAAAAATGAATATTAATAATAGATAGGATTCCTATAGGTTATTGTATGGACCTCAAAGTTATTCGTTATTTTATTGAGATTGTCGATCACGGGGGCTTTGCCAAAGCCGCCGAAGCCATTCATCTGACTCAGCCTGCCCTATCGAAGGCGATTAATCAGCTGGAAGAGGAGTTGGACTTAGTGCTGCTGGAGAGGGGTAAGCGCGGCAGCCAACTGAAGCCGACGGCCTCTGGTGAAGTGGTGTACCGTTATGGCATGCAACTGCTGAAGGTCAGGCAGGAGATGCACCGTGAGTTAGAGGCACAACGTAGCCTCAATGCCGGAGAGTTGCATCTAGGGTTGGCCCCCTTAGGCAGTGCTGAGATCTTTGCGCCGGTAATCGCCCGCTATCGCAGTCTGTATCCCAAAATTGCCATGCAGTTGTTTGTCCGTGGCGGCATAGAACAAACGATTGCCCTGAAGAAACGCGAAGTAGAATTAGCCACCGGTATCATTTCATTTGACGAAGAGTTCGAGGGGTTCTGCATCCGCCGCAACCCTATGGTCGTGGTGGTCCCCAAACAACATGCGCTCGCCAACCAACCGCAGTTAACACTCAAACAGCTGGAAGAAACCCCGCAAATTCTGTTTGATGAGGAATATGCCTTACATGAACTGGTGTTCAAGGGCTGCGTTAACGCTGGGTTTATTCCCAAAGTAGCGACAAAGGTCAGCCACCCAGATTTTGGGATTACGCTGGTGGCGGCCGGTACTGGCGTGATGATTATGCCGGAGTTTATTGCAGCACGACATGCCGTTGCCGGAGTGAACCGGGTGCCACTCTCCACGGATGACCTGATATGGGAGCTGTCGCTGTTCTGGCGTAAAGGACATCCGTTATCCTTTGCAGCACAAGCGATGGTCACGTTGATCCATGAACAGTTAGCCGCAGAGCCTGTATGACAACCAGCACGGCGTTGCGTATCGGCATGGCGATGTGGTCTCACCACCACTGGCAAGACAGTGTTTATGGCGGTAATGCGGCCACCACTGAGCGCCTAGCGCGTTATGCCCAAGTGTTTAACAGTGTTGAAGGCAACACCAGCTTTTATGCGACGCCGTTGCAGACCGTGGCCGCAGATTGGGCGGCGGCAGTGCCAGCATCATTTCGCTTCACCTTCAAGTTGCCACAGACCATTACCCATCAATTGCAGCTACGCCATTGCCGTGATGAATTGCGCGCCTTTTTCGGCGCCATGGCGCCATTAATGCCGCTTACCGGCATGTGGCAAATCCAGTTACCTGCCGCATTTGGCCCAGCAGCATTGCCACAACTGCAAGCCTTCCTGCCTTGGCTACCGCAAGGCTTAACACTGGGCGTGGAAGTACGCCACCCAGCATTTTTTGCCAAAAGGCAGGCGGAAACCCAGTTAAACCGTTGGTTAGTCAACGAAGGCGTCAACCGCATTATCATGGACAGCCGTCCGGTATTTGCCGCCGACGCCGATAATCCGGTGATACGGGAAGCACAGCGCAAGAAGCCGCGAGTGCCAGTACATGCCATTGCCACCGCCCAGCAACCTGTGGTGCGCTTTATTGGACAACTGGATCTGGATAACAGTGAACAACTATTCACGCCCTGGCTGGCAAAACTCAGTCAGTGGCTGGATGAAGGCCGCACGCCCTATCTGTTTGTGCATACCCCGGACAATATTGCAGCGCCGCAACTCGCCGCACGCCTATGGCAATCCCTGAGCGATTATCGCTTGAACCACGGACTATCGCCGCTCAGAGCGCTGACGCTCCCTCGCACTGAGCGGCCACAACTGCATCTGTTCAGCTGATACCCGAGGCTGGGGAGTTAAAGGTATCAACCCATCGAGCAGCCTTCTTTCACTATGACCATTGTGGCATCTGTTGCTCAAGCTAGCAGTGTTAGTTACCTGTTAAGGCGCACATTTTCTGTAGCAACTATACGCCGGTGAATTACACTGGTAATGACGGACAACTGTAGGGAGATGCAATGTTTTCGTTGAAGCAAACGCAAGCAATTTTGACAGCACTGCCCGATCCCGTATTCATTCTCACCCGCAGCGGTAAATATGCGCATATTCTGGGAGGCACCGATACCCGCTACTACCACAATGGTTCCGCGTTAATTGGTCGTTTTTTCTCAGAAGTATTAGTTGCTGAAAAGGCCAACTGGTTTATGCAACAGATAGCGCTGGCGCTGCAATCCGGACAAATGCTGGTTGTCGAATACCAACTGGCGGGATCGGATGTGCTGGGCTTGGAAGACGGTCCCGACGAACCCATCTGGTTTGAAGGCCGCATACAACCGTTAGCATTTCAGATAGACGGTGAAGACGCGGTGCTATGGGTCGCCAGCAATATTACCGCCCGCCACCAGTTACAGCAGCGACTGCTGCATCTTAGTGAAGTTGATGAGCTGTCCCACTTATATAACCGCCGTAAGCTGCGCAGCCAACTAGACAGTCAGTTCAGCCTGTTCCACCGCCACCAAACGCCTTGCAGTCTGCTGGTTTTTGACCTGGATTTTTTCAAACAACTCAACGATGCCTGCGGTCACCCCACTGGGGACTGTGTGATTGAAGCGGTAGGTCGCGTTTGTTTGCAAACGGTGCGCGAAGAAGATCTGGCAGCTCGTTACGGCGGTGACGAATTTGCGGTACTGATGCCACACACCAACACTCAGCAAGCGTGGAGTCTGGCAGATCGCTTGCGACGCAAAATCCAGCATGTGTTGTTGCAGATGGACCTGCCGCAAATCTGCACCAGCATCAGTGGCGGCATCAGTGAATTTTTACCATCGGACGAAAAGGTGGAAGCCATTATCCAGCGGGCAGATCGTGGGCTATATATGGCAAAGAATCTGGGGCGCAACCGTATCTGTTGCGAGCATCCAGACTAATTCAGACACAAAAAAGCCGGCGTATTGCCGGCTTCTGCTGCCCTTAAAATCAGGCTTCTGGGCGCATGGCCGGGAACAGGATCACATCGCGGATGGTGTGGCTGTTGGTGAACAGCATCACCAGACGGTCGATACCAATCCCCTGACCCGCAGTTGGTGGCAAGCCGTGTTCCAGTGCCCGAATATAGTCACCATCATAGAACATGGCTTCATCGTCACCGGCATCTTTGGCTTCTACCTGCGCTTTAAAACGACTGTCCTGATCTTCAGCATCGTTCAGCTCGCTAAAGCCGTTGGCCACTTCACGACCACCGATGAAAAACTCAAAACGGTCTGTGATGAAATCATTGTCATCACTGCGGCGCGCCAGCGGTGAAATATCGGCTGGATAACCAGTAATAAAGGTTGGCTGCATCAGTTTAGGTTCAGCGGTTTCACCGAAGATCTCTTCCAGCAGTTGCCCACAGCTCCAGAAAGATTCGATTTCCACCCCTACATCTTTTGCCAACTGCCGCATAAAGGCCAAGTCTTTGACGTTTTCATACGTCATCGCTTGAATGGTGGCATTATCTGGATTGTAGTGCTGAATCGCTTCCAGCATACTCATGCGCGCATAGGGGCCACCAAAATCAATGGTATGTTCGCCATAAGCCACTTTGGTGTCACCCAGTAGCTTGCTGGCAATGGATGACAGCATTTCTTCAGTGAAATCCATCAGATCGCGGTAGTCAGCGTACGCCATATAGAATTCCATCATGGTAAATTCTGGGTTATGGCGTGGTGACAAGCCTTCGTTGCGGAAGTTACGGTTGATCTCGAACACGCGCTCAAAACCGCCCACCACCAGACGTTTCAGGTACAGTTCTGGGGCAATACGCAGATACATATCGATATCCAGCGCATTGTGATGGGTGATAAACGGCCGGGCAGATGCACCACCGGGGATCACGTGCATCATTGGCGTTTCCACTTCCATGAACTCTTTGCTTTCCATAAAGCTGCGGATAGCACCCACCACTTTAGAGCGCATTTTGAAGGTGTTACGGGATTCTTCGTTGACGATCAGATCCACATAACGCTGGCGATAGCGGGTTTCCTGATCGGTCAGGCCGTGGAACTTCTCTGGCAGCGGCCGCAGGGCTTTAGTCAGTAACTGGTACTCTTCCATATTGACGAACAAGTCGCCTTTATTGGAACGGTGCAGTTCACCTTTAACGCCGATGATATCGCCGAGATCCAATCCCTGATATTTGTCTTTCAGATCTGCCTGAACCGCTTTATCGGCGTAAACCTGGATGCGACCAGAAACGTCTTGCAGCACCATGAACGGACCACGTTTGGCCATCACCCGACCAGCAATAGCGGTATGAAAACCAAGGGCCGCGATCTCTTCCTTACTCTTATCGCCGAACTGCGCTTCCAGTTCGCCAGCCTTGTGAGTACGGCGGAAAGTGTTGGGGTGACCATTGGCCGGGCCGGTTTCACGATAGTGTTCCAGCTTGGCACGACGCTCTGCAATCAGCTTGTTTTCATCCAGTTGTTCAGTCATTTCAGTTTCTTCTCTACTTACAGCCCGGATTTAAGGCTGGCTTCAATAAATCTGTCTAAATCACCGTCAAGCACCGCTTGGGTGTTACGGGTTTCTACGCCGGTACGCAAATCCTTGATGCGGGAATCATCCAGCACATAGGAACGGATCTGGCTGCCCCAGCCGATATCGGATTTCAGCTCTTCGGCAGCCTGTTTTTCGGCATTTTTCTTTTTCAACTCCAACTCATACAGCTTGGCTTTCAGCTGTTTCATGGCCGTTTCCTTGTTCTTATGCTGGGAACGGTCATTCTGACACTGAGTCACGGTATTAGTGGGAATGTGGGTGATACGCACCGCGGATTCAGTACGGTTTACATGCTGACCACCAGCGCCAGAGGCACGGTACACGTCAATACGCAGATCGGCCGGATTAATATCAATATCAATCGAGTCGTCAATTTCTGGGTAGACAAACACCGAACAGAACGAGGTATGACGGCGGCCACCTGAGTCGAATGGTGACTTACGCACCAACCGATGCACCCCGGTCTCGGTACGCAACCAACCGTATGCATATTCACCGCTGAACTTGATAGTCGCACTCTTAATACCGGCGACTTCACCGTCCGAGACTTCAATCAGTTCTGGACTGAATTGGTGTTCTTCCCCCCAACGCAAGTACATACGCAACACCATTTCGGCCCAGTCCTGTGCTTCGGTACCACCGGAGCCAGACTGAATATCCAGGTAACAATCGGAAGCATCACTATCACCAGAAAACATCCGGCGAAACTCCAGCTCTGCCAGTTCCTTTTCCAGTTTTTCCAGCTCATGACCAGTCTCGTTGAAGGTGTCTTCATCATCTTCTTCAACCGCCAGTGCCAGCAGTTCTCCCACATCGTCAAGGCCCTGATCCAGATCATCGATAGTTTCGACCACCTTTTCGAGGGACACACGCTCTTTACCCAAGGTCTGTGCCCGTTCCGGGTCATTCCAGACATCGGCGCTTTCCAACTCGCGGACGACTTCTTCTAGACGCTCTTTCTTGGCGTCATAGTCAAAGATACCCCCTAAGGAGATCGGTGCGTTCCGCTAGTTCCTTGATTTTGTTTTTTACCGGATTGACTTCAAACATGTAGACTCTACTTTACTTAATTTGAACGTTAACACTGTATGCAAGCCGCGCATTTTAACCCAAGCGTCCGCTGAAACCTATCACGACAATCCAGATTGCCAAAAAAAATCCCACTATTTAGCTGGGACATGCTCATTAAGGTAACAAAACAGCGCCCGCAGGCGCTGTAATTTACTAAAGTATCACTCAGACACGGAACTGCCCCACTAATTTACCTAAGCGCTCACCGCTGCCAGAAACCCGTTCACTCATGAGCGCGGCTTCCTCGCTGGACTGTGTCAGCTCTGAGACGATCTCCTGGATCTTATAAATATTGTGGTTGATCTCTTCGGTCACCGAACTTTGCTCAGTGGCGGCGGTAGCAATCTGCGTGGTCATATCATTAATGGCGGTGACAGAGGACGTAACCGCCCCCAGACTTTCAGAAATTAACCGTGAAGACTCAACGCTACGTTTACAGTTCTGCTGGCTTTGCTCCATGGCTGTTACCGCCTGCCCGACCAGCGTATGCAATTCACTGAGCATTTCGTTGATTTCCAACGTGCTCGCTTGGGTACGACTGGCCAAGTTGCGCACTTCATCAGCAACCACCGCAAAGCCCCGGCCTTGTTCGCCTGCGCGCGCGGCTTCAATCGCGGCATTAAGTGCCAGCAGGTTAGTTTGCTCGGCAATACCGCCGATAACCGTCAACACGCTGTTGATTTTCTGCGATTGCTCATTCAGCGCCTGAATATGTGCCGCTGCACTATTGATCTCATTCATCAATGTTGAGACTTCGGTCAGCGAGGTATCAACACAATCCTGAGCTTTGGCGACCTCCGCAGTTGCGTCATGCGTAGCCTCGGCAACCTGATTGGTATTACTGGCGACCTCCTGTGCGGTGGAGGACATTTCGGTAATCGCTGTCACCACCTGATCAGTTTCCTGATTGTGATTAAACAACTGCTTGGCAATCGCTTTACTCTGTCCATGGATATGATGCGCCGCATCATTCAGTTCACGGGTACTGCTAGCAACGTCCTGCATAATGCTTTGCAGCTTACCAACAAACTGATTGAAAGCTTTACCCAAATGGGCAATTTCATCATTGCCAGTCACTTGGAGCCGTTTGGTAAGATCGCCCTCACCTTTGGCAATATCATCTAGATTGCGCAGCATATTAACGATAGGGTTCACCATTCGCCCCGACAGCCAGTAAACCACGATGCCGCTGACCATCACAATCACGGCAATGGCGATAAGCACGATCCAAATCCTGTTGATGATCATGGCTCGCGCGTCATCACGATAAGTGGCTACAGTCGCGTCAATGTCATCAATATACGCCCCGGTGCCAAGGATCCAGTCAGTACCAGGAACGGTGGCGGCGTAGCCAATCTTTTCGACTAAGTCACTGGTACCTGGTTTCTGATAGTAATAGGTCAGAAAACCGTCGCTACTTCTGGCCGCCTTTAACAGACCTTGCACTATTTTGATCCCTTTAGGATCCGTCATATTAATCTGTTCAGTCCCTTCCAGCTTGGGCAGCAACGCATGGAAAATATTTTTCCCCTGACCATTATAAATATAAAAATAGCCAGCCTTACCAAAGCGTACATCCCGCAGCGCAGCGTTCACATCGCCATTGTGTTGCCGCTGGTAATTCACTATTTCATTAGCCACTTCAGTTACATGCACTAATTCTTGGCGGCGCTCATGAATAAGCTTGTCGCGGAATTCCTGCACATTTTCATCCAAGGAAGCAGATTCCATCACATAAGAAAATATGGCGACTGCAATACCACCAAACAATATGGGTAACAGCGCCAACAATAAAACCTTATTGCGTACACCTAAATTCATCACTGCAACATCCACGGTAACAATTGGAGTTTTGAAAGTATAACGTATTAGAAAAACATGCCGTTACTACTTTGGTAAAAAGTTGCTGATTTTACTTAATTAATGTGATCATTATTAGCGCAGCAATGAAACCCAAAATCAGATAGATAATATGTAATTTCCATAACCGCAACAGCAGCATACCAATTAGCACCAAGGCCATTTGCCACGGCTGTTGCACCGCAGAAATAAATACCGGTTGATACAAGGCACTGAGCAGCAATCCAACAACTGCGGCGTTAACACCAGCAACAGCAGCGGCAACCGCTGGACGTTGTTGCAAGGCCTGCCAACCTCTATTAAACGTTAGTACCAGCAAAAAACCGGGGAGGAAGATAGCGATGGTTGCAACTAGCGCCCCCACCAGCGGTTGAGGCTGCCACAACTCTGCTCCGAGAAATGCCGACAAACTGAACATTGGGCCTGGAACCGCCTGCGCCATGGCATAGCCGCTGAGAAAAACATCTGGCTCCATGACACCTGCTACCCGGCTCTGCAACAGCGGCAACACCACATGACCGCCGCCGAAGACCATAGCCCCGGTCTGATAAAAGTCACTGCAGAGTCGCCACAATCCGCTGCCATTAAACGACAGCAACAAGAGTACGCCAAACAGCCATAATGACCACCAACGGATCTTGGCAGGCGAGGGAGTAGTGCTCGCCGTGTCAGCACGCAAAGCGAAGCACCCCAGTAATGCCGCCATAACCAGCACGGCCAACTGCATCAGTGCATAAGGCAACAACAACACAATAGCGGCGGTTGCCAGCGCAATTGCAGCCGTAAGCCGTTGCTGACAATATTGGCGAGCCATGCCGATAACGGCGTCAGCCACCACCACAACCGCCAGTAATTTCAGGCCAGAGATGACCGCAGTCACCAATGGTTGGGTGCTGAATAACTGACCGAAGTGCGCCAGCAGATACATGAGTATGAATGAGGGCAAAGTAAAACCGATAAATGCGGCCAACGCCCCCGACAGCCCACCACGCAGATAACCAAGCGCAAAGCCTACCTGACTAGAACCCGGCCCTGGCAAAAACTGACACAATGCCACCGTTGCAGCATACTGCTGTTCATCCAGCCAATGCAGTTCCTCAACAAAGACCCGTCTAAAATAACCAATGTGTGCCGCCGGGCCGCCAAAACTCACAAGCCCCAGCAATAAAAAACGGATGAAGATCTGCGCCATAACATAACCCCAGAGAATACTTTCCTTATCATAGCGTTGATTACGACAAATGCTGTGGCAGAAAGATGACAGTGGGGTTAGTCAATACGGTTAAGCAACGCCAGTACTTCAAAATGATCGGTATGAGGAAACATGTCAAACAGTTGCACCCGTTGCAAATGGTATCCGTCAATGGCGGCCAAATCCCGCGCTAAGCTCTGGGGATTACAACTGGAATACAAAATATGCGCGGGGGCAAAGGCGCTGAGCTGATGGCATAGCGTTGCGCCGATACCGCGCCGCGGAGGATTAACGATGACCACATCCGGCACATCCAACGCTGCATTGCCTAAGGCAAAGTCGGTAGAATCCAGCGCTTGAAAGCTGACGTTTTCCAGCCCCAAGTGCGCTGCCGATAACTGCGCGCAAGCAATCGCCTCGGCCTCAATCTCAATACCAGTGAGACGAGTACTGCTGGTAGCACAGTGCAATCCAAAACCACCCACACCACAAAACAGATCCCAGATTGCCTTGGGTGCTAATGGTTGTAGCCAATCTCTGGCACTTTGATAAAGCGCCGCAGCAACTTGCGGATTGGTCTGAAAAAAGCTCTTGGGACGCATGTACAGCGGAACATCATTAAACACTTCTCGCAGTCGCGGCTCACCAGCGAGCCAGAACTCCTGCTCGCCTTCCAACCTTGCCATATGCACAGGTTGCAGATTTACCGTCACCACTTTGACAGCCTGGAACTCCTGTAACAATGCGGGCAACTGCTGTTCGATGCGGGGAATCGCTTCCGTCGAACGCAGCACAAACCGCAGCATAAACTCACCACTAACTTGCGCTCGCGTTAGCAGAATATATTTCAGTTCACCTTTGGCCTTATCGACCCGGTAAGGTGGAACTCCGGCTTGCCTGACAAATAATTGCAAGCGCTGCAGCAGTTGCTGCATATCCGCCGGGTACAGCGGACAATCACACAGATTGACCGGTTCCCCATCAGGCCCAGGAATACCCAGCACAGGCTGCTGTGCTGTGCCTAACACCACCATTTTGGCCTTATTACGAAAACCACTATCAGCGCCACTGACAGGTGGCAGCCATTCGGTGACGGTAAAAGACGCCAACAACTGCTGCAATGACGCCTGCTTGCATGCCAGTTGCGTTGATATGGGCTGCTGTATATGGCGACAGGACTGGCAACGTCCTGCTGAAAAATGATGGCAAATCACAATAGATCCCGAAGCGTGAATAATTTTTCGCAGCCCTTGGTTGGGCTGGCAACGCGGCACACTTTAGCGGCTTTAGCGCTAAAAATCATCCCAACAGTAGATTATCCACATCGGCAATCACCCGCCTACCCCCCAGTTGTTGCTCAACCATGGCCAGTGCTTGCTTGGCAGTACTGCGGAAGGTGGTAAGCTTGCCACCGTACAGTGACAGAATATGCGGATGTGAAGGCTGACTCAGCAACTGCACTTCGCGGGTTCTGGCGAAAGCGCTGCCGCTACCGGATGGCAACACCCGCATGCCACTAAAGCTTCCTAGAATGCTGTTTTCAAGTGCACTTATCCCCCCAGCCAGCGGGAAATAATGGCAATAAATGCCGAGCAGATAGTAGGTTTCTTCTTTAGTGAGTTGTGGCTCCGGCGTATCACGGTGGGTTTCGGTGGTGCCCAGCAAGGTTTTACCTTGCCATGGCATGACAAACACCACACGTTCATCAAAACAGGACTCTAGATACAACACGCCTGGCGGTGCAGGCAAATCCAGCAGCAGATGACTCCCTTGTACCCATTCAATGGCCGGTGCAGCCACTGCCGGCTGAACCCGAGATAACAACTCATTGACCCAAGCACCGCTGGTATTGATCAGCATATGGCAATAGACTTCCTGCATAACGCCATGTTGCTGGTATTGCACCAAACACCCCTTGGCGTCATGGTTGATGGCAACGCAATCGCAATCCTGCAAAACCTCTGCCCCCAGCGCCTCAGCACTTGCCACCACCGCTTCTGTCAGGCGTTTATCATCGGTCTGCGCATCCCAATACTGAAACAGATGGGTCATTCCCGCTAATCTCAACCCTGGGAATTGTGTCCATGCTGGCGCGGGTAAGGACTGAAACCGTCCAAGCGGATCTGGCTGGCTTAACATGCCATACAGGCTTAATCCGGCGCGAATCGTCAGCGCACTGCGACGGCTATCGCGGTATACGGGAATATAAAATTTCACTGGATGTACCAGCTTGGGGGCGAGTTGCAGTAACTCTCGGCGCGCCTTGAGCGCTTCGTAAACCAACGGAATTTGTCCGGTTTCCAGATAGCGCAAGCCACCGTGGATCAATTTGCTGGACTGCGAGGAAGTGCCAGCAGCAATACTGCTCTTCTCTAGCAGCATGACAGAATATCCTGCTGCCGCTGCGCGTTGTGCTATACCGGCGCCATTGATCCCGGCACCGATAATCAGCAAGTCCAGCGCTTTCATAGATGACTATTCCGCCAGTTGCGACCAAAGCTGGTCGCATAACTGTTTTAGTTCGGTCAGCTGCGCAGGCGTTAACCCGGTGCGACAAAACATCTGCAGCGGGACACTCATCGCCTGTTCCCGTAACGCCTGCCCCGCTTCAGTCAACGCCAGCTCTCGCATCCGCTCATCCTGTTGGCTGCGCCCACGACAAACCAGACCTTTAAGCTCCAAGCGCTTTAACAATGGGGTCAAGGTACCGGAATCGAGATGTAGCTGCTCACCGAGCAGTTTGACACTGATGCCGTTGCGCTCCCACAGCACCATCATGACCAGATACTGGGGATAAGTGAGCTGCAACTGTTCCAAATAGGGTCGATAAGCGCGCACCATAGCGTTGGCAGCGCTATACAGCGAGAAACATACCTGATCGTCCAAACACAACGGATTTTCTGGCAATGGGCTACTCATATGAATACTCATGAATCCACATCAAATTGCACACAATATACTGGTTTCTAGCGGAAATATCGATCCCCCGCTTGTTAACCAAGGTAATGCTGACGTTTGACAAACTGCAGTGACAACGGATTATTCAAACGGCCTCGGCTGCGGTGCGCAGAGATAACATTGGCGGTCAAAAAACTGACCACTCAGCGGATAGCGACGAGAATCCGACAACCGTCCACAAGTGCCAAAATATTGGCTAATATATTGTTTTTAATAAATATTTACTTATCCCGTTCTGATAGCCAATTGCCTTTAAGCCGTCGATAGAGTAGTTTGCCTATATCCGACAATAATGTTGGTATATCCACAGGGAGGGGATGATGCGTTGTTTGGCACTTGGCACAGTTGTTTGTTGTTTGCTGTCAGGGCCGTTGATGGCCGCATGCTTGGACGCACAGAAACTCGGTCAAATCACTTACGCTAACAACAGCTCGTATTTTTCATCTGCTAGCACCCACGTTCTGGAAAAAATCAAGCAGCAAGCCAGCGATAAACATCAGGGCTATTTGTTGCTGGAGTTCAATCTATTTCCCGGTGATGGCGATAAAAAGCTACAGCAATATAATTTGTGGTTGGCAAACCGCCGTATTGCACGGGTAAAAAACTACCTCTCAGCCGCCAATCTGCCACTGCCAATCATCACCCGTATTCGCACCGCCGCCCCAGAAGAGAAGCGCGATGTGGATGTTCTGTGGTGTCCTAAGCAAACACTGGCCAACGAATACACCACAGACAAGCACTGAGTTGCTTACAATCGGAAACGGCCAACTTCCTGCTGCAGCGACAGCGCTAAATCTGCCAGCATCTGCGCTTTATCGGCGGCAGTTACGGCAGAAGATGACAGATTTTCCGATACTTCCCGGATAGCCTCAGTATTGCGGTTGATTTCACTGGTCACCGATGTTTGTTCTTCCGCAGCGGTCGCTATCTGACTCGCCATTTCAGAAATGCGATTGATGGCATTGGCAATCTGTTCCAGACTGGCACTGGCAGTTTCTGCATCCATAACGCTGGTTTCCGCCATCTGATGACTACCTTGCATCGAGTCTACCGCTTTTGATGCAGTGCGCTGTAAGGCTTCGATCATGGTCTGAATTTCTTGAGTCGAATCGTGGGTACGTTGTGATAATACCCTGACTTCATCGGCCACCACCGCAAATCCACGGCCTTGATCACCCGCGCGCGCCGCTTCGATGGCGGCGTTCAATGCCAACAGGTTGGTTTGTTCGGCGATACCGCTGATCGTCAACAATATGCCGCTAATCTTTTGCGAATGTTCATTCAATTCACCAATAATTTGCCCGGCAGTTGCCACTTCTGTTGCCAGATTACGGATGGACGACTGACTTTTAATGACTTGTTGTTGTCCACTGTTAGTAAGGGTTACGGAATCCTGGGCGGTGTGCGCTGTCAGTTCCGCGTTGCTGGCAATCTCCGCCGTGGCGCTGGACATCTCAGTAACGGCAGTCGCCACCTGGGTTATCTCGTCCTGCTGCACCGAAATGATTTGGCTATTACTATCCGCAGCACCACGTAACTCTTCCGACTGCGCACTCAGGTTTTTGGCGATATCACTCATACGGGTGATCATTTGGTGCAGTCGTAACACAAACTGGTTGAAACCTGTTGCCAGTTGACCAATTTCATCATGCTGATTCTTGGTGGTAATGCGAACGGTAAGATCGCCTTCCCCTTCTGCAATATCCTGCAGGGCTGTTGCCACTTTTTCCAGATCACGGAACTGGATGCGGAACACCACAAAAAGCACTGCAGCGAACACTAGCAGAAATACCAGGCCAGTCCCTATCATGGACCAAGCCAATCTTGTTGCTTCGCTCATGATCGTTTTTTTATCAATAACAAACAGCAGCATCCAGTCGGTATGTGGCAACTCGGCCACATATAACAACTTTTCCGCCCCGTCGTATTTCATCTGCTCCAGCTCATCAGAGTCAGCCCTTTTTTTCAGCCAACTGGTGCTAAAACGGTTATCAACTTGCGCAATATTTTTACCGTTTAGCGCTGCATCAGGGTGACTGATGATCACACCACTGTTTTCCAACAAAATGCCGTAGCCATCACCGGGCAGCTTCAGCTTGCGCACCGAACTGGTGAGCTTGTCTATCGCTAAATTTGCTGCGGCTACACCACGCAGTTGCCCACCCACTTTTACCGGCTCTGCAATCGTCACCACCAGCGTTTTCATGGTGGCACTTTCATAGGGGGCGGTGACAAAAAGCCCGTCGGTTTCCTTAGCGCCCTTGTACCAGGGGCGAATACGCGGGTCATATCCCGCCACAAACAGCGATGGGTCTTGGCGCAACATATCGCCCTGCTCACTGCCGTAATAGGTCAAACCAAAACTCAGAGCTTCGTGGATTTCCAGCAGATAGCGAGTGGGATCTTCGTCAATATGACGAGACAAGGTTGCAGCTAGGCTCTTCACCGCATTCTGGCGGTCATACATCCATTGCCCTTTCTCAGCGGCAAAGGTATTTGACAGTTCTCGAACCTCTCGCTGCGTGCTAGACAATGCACTATTGCGAATGACGTAGGATGACAGGCTGACCATTAACACCAGTATTAACAGAACAGACAACATACTTGCCGCAAGCAAACGGGTTTTCAGGGTGGTTTTCATAACTAGTTATTGTCCGTGATGACCATACAGCTATAAGTCTAGTTAAAACAGTAAGGTATGCGTAACGATATACAGGGTTGATGAAAAAAAAGATCCACAGCTCTTCCGGCATCTCACTTTGACAACTTTTACGATGCCGCTAACAGATTTACCGCTCCAACATTAAGCGGGTGCGATGGCTGTTGTACATTGAATATCGGTAAGTTTTAACCTCATCGGCTAAAACAGATTCTTTTAATTCTTCATACGAGCAGGTTTTATATGTTCAGGACGTTGATGCTCTGCCTACTGCTGAGTTGCGGTCTGGTGCTGAATAACGCAGCTGCTGCTGAAAATACGGTTGAATGGCACAAAGTAGATGCCCAGGGACAGTTGAAAATTCCATTATATTTTGTTTGGTCTAAGACCTGTCCACACTGTAAAGAAGCACACCCTTTTATTGATTCATTGCCCCAGAAATATCCGTGGATTGAACTGCATACCTACATGGTGGGTGACAGTGGCACACAAGAGATGTGGCAACAGCTAGCGGACGCGACCAACACCCAAGCCCGTTCAGTGCCGTTTATGGCAGTTTGCGGCAAAACGGTTATTGGTTATTCCAGTAGAGAAGTGACAGGTGAATTTTTACTGAATCGCCTTAAGAGCTGCTATCTGGAACAGGGTGGCACTTTGACAGCGGAAGAGATGCCTGACACCACTGCAGCTAATGCGCCAGCGGTTACTTCTGAAGCGGAATCCCCCTTTGGCACCTGCGCCAGCGATAGTGGCGATGGCACCTGTGATGCCACAGCGGTTGCGGCATCCGATATACAACCAGTTGAGCTACCGCTATTAGGTGTGGTGACGCCTGACACCATGTCAATGCCGATCCTGACACTGGTGTTGGCAGGCGTTGATGCGTTCAATCCCTGTGCTTTCTTCGTATTGCTCTTTTTATTGTCCATCATGGTCAACGCTAAGAGCCGCCGTCGTATGTTACTGGTAGGCGGCATCTTTGTGTTCTTTTCCGGTTTTATCTATCTGTTGTTTATGAGTGCCTGGCTTAATGTATTTGAACTGCTAGGTGCCAGTGATGGCAGCATGATTATTCTGGTGGCCGGGCTATTGGCGCTGGTGGCTGGCTCCATCAATATTAAGGACTATTTCTTTACTAAGGGTGAAGTTAGCCTGTCCATGTCGGCGGAAAACCGCACCAGCCTGATCAAGCGCATGGGCAAACTGTCCAGCGCTTCCAGTCTAACCACCATGATTATTGGTACAACTGTACTGGCAATTCTTGCCAATGCCTATGAATTGCTGTGTACCGCGGGATTCCCGATGATTTATACCAGTGTGCTGTCGATGCATAACTTCCCCACCATGGAACGCTATATGTATCTAGTGTTCTATAACGTGGTGTATGTCATTCCGTTGATTGCCATTGTGATTGCCTTCAGCATGACGCTTGGCAAACGCAAACTGACCGAGAAAGAAGGCCAGACGCTGAAACTGATGTCTGGGGTGATGATGTTGGGCTTGGGTGGCACACTGGCGGTTGACCCGACCGCTTTACAGAGTGTTACCGTTGCCATCAGTTTGATCCTCGGGGCAGTTGTTGTCACCATCGTCATTGCCACGACCCGCAAAATCCTTGAACGCAGACAAAAGAAGACCCGTGCGCTATAGGTTTGGTGTACAATAGTCACAAACTCGGCAATGCCGGGTTTGTTTAATGAGCTAATCGCCGCTAAAGTAACAACATCGGGTTATCACTCAGGGGGATGTTAATGGCAGGTTCCATTAGTTCGCAGCCCATCGCTGGCGATGTGCAGTTAACAATTGCAGTAAAAGTTGCGCAGTTAGCTAAGCAACAGCAGCAAGCGCAAGGACAAGTGGCACTGCAGTTAATTGAAGCGGCGACACCGCCACAAGCCAATGCTGCCGCAACAACTGACGGGCCGATAGGCAGCATCATCAACACTACAGCCTAATGTTTTACATCCCCATTAATAAAAAACCGGCGTTAGCCGGTTTTTTCGCTGTAGAGAGTCGCTTAGGCAGCTTTTTCGTCACTTGAGTAGCGGATCAGATAATCAAAAGCACTCAAGGCGGCGGTAGCCCCTGTTCCCATTGAGATAATAATCTGCTTGTAAGGTACAGTCGTCGCATCTCCGGCAGCAAAAACACCGGGCATGGAGGTCGCACCTTTGGTGTCAACAATCACTTCACCAAAGCGGGTCAGCTCAATCTCGCTTTCTTTTAGGAAACCAGTGTTAGGTACCAAGCCTATCTGGACAAAAATCCCAGACAATGCCAACTGTTTTTGCTCGCCACTGTGGCGATCCTTGTAAGCCAGCGCGGTGACTTTACTACCATCACCGATAACTTCGGTGGTCTGGGCACTGGTGATAATATCGACATTGCTCAGTGATTTAGCTTTTTTCACCAACACATCATCAGCCCGCAATGTATCGGCAAACTCCAGCACTGTCACGTGTTCCACAATACCGGCCAGATCGATAGCAGCTTCAATGCCTGAGTTACCGCCACCAATCACCGCTACTTTCTTACCTTTGAAAAAAGGGCCATCACAGTGCGGACAATAAGCCACACCCTTGGTGCGATATTCGGCTTCACCAGGTACACCTAATTCACGCCAGCGGGCACCAGTCGCTAAAATCACACTTTTACTGTTCAGTGTCGCGCCACTTTCTAATGCCACGGCAATGTCGTTATCACGGCGGATCTGCGCTGCACGTTGACCCGTAATGATATCCACGCCGTACTCTTTCACGTGCTGCTCCAGTGCAGCAGACAGTTTGGGCCCTTCGGTATAGGGGACGGAGATAAAATTCTCGATACCAACGGTATCCATCACCTGACCACCAAAATGTTCGGCCACCAAACCGGTACGAATGCCTTTACGCGCGGCATAAATTGCCGCAGCGGCACCTGCGGGACCACCGCCCACCACCAGCACATCATAAACCGGTTTGTCATCCAGTGCTGCCGCGTTTTGTGCAGCGGCACCGCTGTCAACTTTGCTGATAATCTCTTCCAGTGTCATCCGGCCCTGACCGAAATGTTCACCATTAAGGAACACGGCGGGAACAGCCATTACCCCGCGTTGATTGACCTCTTCTTGGAACAACGCGCCATCGATCATCACGTGCGTGATATTCGGGTTAAGGCTTGCCATCAGGTTCAACGCCTGTACCACATCGGGACAGTTATGGCACGACAGCGAAATATAGGTTTCGAAATGATATTCACCGGGCAAGTTGCGGATCTGCGTTAACAGTTCTGGCGCGGCCTTGGACGGATGACCTCCTGCCTGTAACAGCGCTAATACCAGCGAGGTAAATTCGTGCCCCATTGGCACCCCGGCAAAATTGACGCGAGGCGATTGTCCTTTAGGTGCCACCGCCATACTTGGCGTACGCGCATTGTTCACCTGCGTCAGCGAGATCTTGTCGGACATTGCCGCCAGTTCCTGTGCCAACGCCAATACTTCGCGAGATTTATCAGTATCATTACTGGACACGCTCAGCTCAATCGGCTGCTTGATATACTGCAGATAGCTGTCCAGTTGTTTTTTCAAATTAGCGTCTAACATGAACGTGTCCTGTGATAAGAAAAAAAAGGAGTTAACAGAGTCCGGCCCGCCGCCGTAACGGACGAGCCGGAAGGGATGCAGTTTTAGATTTTACCTACTAGGTCCAGAGATGGCGCCAGAGTGGCTTCACCTTCACGCCATTTGGCTGGGCACACTTCACCTGGGTGCGCAGCCACATACTGTGCGGCTTTGATCTTCCGTAACAGGTCTTCCGCATCACGACCGATACCTTCAGCGGTGACTTCGATGGCCTGAATAACACCTTCTGGGTCAATGACGAAAGTGGCGCGGTCAGCTAGGCCTTGGCCTTCACGCATCACACCGAAGTTATTGCTGATAGTGCCGGTCTGGTCGCCTACCATGTAGTATTTGATCTTGCCGATAGTTTCGGAACTGTCGTGCCAAGCTTTGTGAGTGAAATGAGTGTCGGTAGACACTGAGTAAACTTCTACACCCAGTTTCTGTAACTGGTCGTAGTGATCGGCCAGATCACCCAGTTCAGTTGGACATACGAAGGTGAAGTCTGCAGGATAGAAGAACACAACAGACCATTTGCCCAGCAAATTCTGTTCGGTAACTTCGACAAATTCACCATTGTGGAATGCGGTGGCGGTAAAAGGCTTAACAGCGGTATTCAGTGACTGAACCATGTGAAAACTCCCATATTTTTGGTTGGATACAGAGGACAACGTTCGTCGCTGTCCTGTTGTTGGGAGTGATAATAGTCAGTGGAGGTGAAATAATAAAACAGATAAAAACTATCGTTATAATCGATTTTACAGAATCAGGTATTTTGCCAACGACCAAATCGGTTCAATGACAGTTGCAGTTCAAATCCCAGTCGTTGCGATAATTCTGCCGCCTGACGTTTCAGTTCGGCCTGCCCGGCCAGCAAGGGTTTGGCAGAAGCAAATACCACCCAATTACCACTGCCAGTAAGACAGGCATATATTTCAGGAAACAACGCCTGCAGTTTGGCTAACAGTGCCGCATCCTTGCTGTGTTCTTTCCAACAGTTAAGCACCAAGATCCCATCAGCTTTCAGTTGCCGCTGGCATTGCTGCAAAAAAACGGTTGATAACGCGCCGGCTGCAATCCCTTGCCCATCAAACAGATCACAAAACAGCATATCCACGCGTTTATGCGATGACTGGGCTAGGTACACCAACGCATCCGCTTCTATTAATGTCAGCTTTTTTGACAACGGCAAGCGGAAATAGCGCTTACAAAAATCAATCACTAAGGGTCTTAGCTCAACTACCGTGATGCGGATAGCCGCGTCAAATTGCCGTAAAGCATGGATGAGAACACCGCCACCAAGTCCCAATACCATGACACTGCGAGGCTCCGTAAATAGCAATGCCAACAGCATCGCTCGCAGATAAGTGTGCCGGGGAATATGGGGAGTGGCTTTCAGCAGTTTACTTTGTTCATCGTGCTCACCAAACGCCAAGATGCGTAGCTCTGCATCTTCCAACACTGTGACCGGCCCCCATTCGTCTTCGGCGTTGACTAACATCCGGTATTCGCTCATTAGTACATCTCCGCCAAGTAGCCTTTAAATATGGGGCACAATGCCGTTAACATGGGAGCCACAGCATACAGGTTAACCTCGCGGGAGTCGAAACGCATGATGACCAATATTTTAATCGTGATTTTATATTTGACTGGCTTTGCGTTTATCCAACGCCGGTTGACAAAAGGTGTACGCGAATATGGCCAACTCAAGCATATCAATACTGCCAGGGTCAGTTTGGTGAGCAAGTTCATCACTATTCTGCTGTTTTTTCTTACATTGTCCTTGATGGCTATCTCGCTGGGTCTGGGGTATCAAGATGTGTCACTGTTTGTATCCTCCGCCTTTGCCGTGTTAGGCGTGGCACTGTTTGCCCAGTGGTCAATTCTCAGCAATCTGACAGCGGGGATCCTGATTTTCTTTGTTTTTCCATACAAGGTTGGCGAACGTATTCGCATTGTTGATGCTGATGAAGACATCAGTGGCATATTGCAGGAAGTCGCGCTGTTCCACCTGCTGATCAAGCGAGACAATGGTGACACCATTACCTATCCCAACAGCTTAGTGCTGCAGCGAGCGGTCTTAAAGCTCAAACCACAGCAAACTCAGGCCGCTGAGTTGATAAAAACACAACAAGTGGAAGAGGAACACCGCCAGGCATAAGGCCTGGCGCGCACGGGCAACATGGGCTCAAAACAGTTCATTGTGGCATTGCTGACCGGCTAACACCTGCTGCACATTCGTAAGTGTAGTCTCGGCAATGTTCTCCAACGCCTCACGAGTCAGAAACGCCTGATGCCCGGTAAAAATCACGTTATGGCACGCGGATAACCGCCGAAACACATCATCTAGGATGACTTCATTGGATTTGTCTTCGAAAAACAGCTCTTTTTCATTTTCATAAACATCCATGCCCAAAGCACCAACTTGCCCAAGTTTCAGTGCTTCCATCGCATCCACGGCGTTAAGCAAACCACCGCGGCTAGTGTTAATCACCATCATGCCGGGTTTCATCTTGGCAAAACTAGCGGCATTCAGTAGATGGTGGTTATCCTTGGTGAGCGGGCAATGTAAGCTGATGATATCGCTTTGGCTAAACATACTGTCCAGATCGGTATAGACAGCGCCTAATTCGACAACAAGGGGGTTTGGATAAGGATCAAATGCGAGCACTTTACAGCCAAAACCAAGCAGAATTCTAATGGTGGCTAAACCAATTTTCCCGGTACCAACAACCCCTACCGTTTTGCCATTCATATTAAAACCTACCAGCCCCTCCAATGAAAAATTGGCATCGCGGGTACGCTGGTAGGCTTTATGAATTTTTCGATTCAGAGTGAGCATAAGTGCCACCGTATGTTCGGCGACAGATTCTGGTGAGTAAGCCGGCACATTGACCACCTTCAGCCCCAAGCGTTTGGCAACCTCAAGATCCACGTTATTAAACCCGGCACAACGCATGGCGATCACCCGTGTGCCACTGGCATACAATTCCGTCAACGTATGTTCACACAAATCATCGTTAACAAAGGCACATATCACTTCAAAACCCAATGCCAGCTTGACTGTCTGCTGGCACAGTCGATAATCAAAAAACTCTATCTTGGCATCCAAGTTCAAGCGTTGATTCATCTCTGAAAAGTGTTGAATGTCGTAACGTTTGGCGCTGAAAAAACCGATCCTCATCTGCCGCTCCCAATCATGGCTGCTCACTGCAGTGTATTGGAAAAATGACGAGCTGTCTTGAGCAAGCGCCCAAGCCTAGAAAAGAAAAGCGGACGCCTGACCGTCCGCTTTTAGGGGTGGCGATGAAATTAACACCGCCGTGTCGTACTCATTACTCGGAGCTTATTTTAGTTCGCTTTGACAAATTTTGCCGCTGAGGCACCCGCAATTCGGCCAAAGGTCACAATGTCAGAGATCGCGTTGCCACCCAAACGGTTAGCTCCGTGAACACCGCCAGTCGCTTCACCTGCGGCAAACAGTCCCTTAATGGTTTTGCCATCTTTATTAAGCACTTCGGCTTGAGTATCAATCTTCACCCCACCCATGCTGTGATGCACTGCTGGCTTAACCTCTATGGCATAGTAGGGAGCAGTGGCCAATTCACGCGGCAGATTAGGACGTTCAAATTGGCTATCTTTACCAGACTTAACAAAGCCGTTGTATGCCACGATCGTTTTTTCCAGTTCCGCAGCAGGCATATTAAGTTGTGTCGCCAGATCCTGAATGGTTTTACCCTCGTTAACGATCCCCAGATGGATATAGTTATCGATTTTCTTCAAACTCTTACGTACTGAATCATCAAAAACTAGAAAAGCACTGGCACCGGTCTGTTGCAAAATAGCTGCAGAAGCCTTATCACGAGTCGTGATTTCGTTAACAAAACGATCGCCTTCACGGTTCACCAGAATCGCACCGTTACCACGAACCGCTTCTGTCACCATCACCCCACCCACGGGTGACCAAGTTGGGTGCGCCTGAATATATTTCAAATCGCGGGTGTCGGCTCCCGCCGCCAATGCAACATCCAATCCGTCACCAGTTGCACCAGGATGGTTAGTCGCAGCAAAACCTTTCAACGCAGGATCGTATTTAGCAACCCGTTCGTTATTTTTGGCAAATCCACCGGTAGCCATAATTACGGCCTTGGCTTTAATCACGTAGTAGCCTGTGTATTTACCTTCAACCAACACGCCGGTGACATTACCGCTAGCATCTTCCAGTACCCGCACTACCCGGCTATTAAACCGCATATCCGCGCCACTTTTTACGGCTGCGGTATACAAAACTTGTGCAACGTGAGCCCCCACACCAGCACCACCGGTAGGACGATGTGAGCGGTTAACACTGGCTCCGCCCATACGGCCAACATCACTCATGTCGGCACCTAAAGAAGTCAGCCAGTCGATAGAATCTGAAGAATCCTCTGCCAGCACTTTAACCAGCGCAGGATCATTGATATTGCGGCCCCCTTTCATGGTGTCATCAATCATGATGGACACTTTGTCTTTAATGCCCAGCTTCGCCTGAAACTTGGTTTCGGCAGCATTCATACCACCAGCGGCCAGCTTAGTATTGCCGCCCGCTAAAGGTTCTTTTTCCAGCAGGATAACTTTAGCGCCATTTTCATGGGCAGATACAGCCGCCGCCAGACCAGCGCCACCTGAACCAACAATCACAACATCAGTCGTGTCACGAGGACCTGCTGCGATAGCCTTATCTTGTGCCTCTTTATTAACGTCGATAGGCACAAATTTACGTTCCCATTTCCCGCCAAATGGCATATCGAAACCAAAGCTGTGGCAGGCATCACAATAGGCGACTGACTTCTCATGGCCTTTGTGGCAACTGGTGCAGGCAATGTCGCCGATCAGGTGAGATTTATGTGGAGAAACTTTCAGTTTCTTTGTGGCATCTTGGGCTGCCATATCATCCAGAGAGCCATGACAGCTAACACATTGTTGATTTTCATGAGTCAAGTTGTCATCAGTTGGACCGCTCTTAGAAACGTGGCAAGTCGCACAGTCGCCCATCTGCTGATGGAAATCTGCCAAAACTTCCGGGGCGGCATATGCCGATCCGACGAGAAAACCAGACAACGCCAGCGCCAGGCTGGTTCGTTTCAAAGTTGCCGAGAACATAAAATGTTCCTCCAAATAATCGCTAACGCAATAATAATAGTCACGCCAAACAGGATTTGTAATTAATTGAACGATATATCGCCATTTGGCATATCTCCCGAAAAAACGATAGCATTTCGGAATAATATGATTATTTAGCTCAATCACAAAAAGGTCAGCAAAATACTTTTGTAAGTAATGTTAACGAGTGTAAATTATGTTTTAAGATTCAATTAATACTGAATCATTTGTAATAATCACCAATCCAGAAAAACATTTATTAATTAAAACTTAAAAGACTCCGATATTTGCTATATGATTAAATTAGTAATTATCAAAATTAATAAAGCAGGATAGCGAATGAGCACCTATGACCCACATTCAGAGCGCTTCTTCCAGATAAAACGTATCACTAAAACTACACTACGAGGGCTGCATGTACTGGGCATTGCTGGCGCTGGAGGCGGTATTTTACTGCAGATACCAGATGCACAATGGCTCAATTATTGGATCATGACAATGATCACTGGTTGCTTATTGATGCTATGGGAAGTCGTACGAGACTGGCGTTGGCTTATTCAGCTGAAAGGCGTACTGACATTACTTAAAATAGCAATATTGATGTGTTTCACAATAGTACCAGAATATAAAGTCGAACTTGTCACGATTATTATTTTGTTATCTGTATTGGTGACCCACGGCCCCTCATCATTAAGACATTACTCAATTATTCATCGCCGTCAAATACATAGTAAGGAAGAAATTAAAGGATGAATACCGCCAATTTAATTACGACATTTTCGTGGGGTAATTATTCACCACTGAACACATTAAAAGTGTTAGATCTTGCCTGCGGCTCTGGACATAACGGCGCATGGTTTGCAGAAAGAGGCGCTGACGTCACCTTTGTTGACCGCAACGCTGAGGCTTTTCCTGCATTACAGGAAGCGTTTCCACACTGCGACCTCTTACAGGCAGATTTGGAATCTGGCGCGCTACCAGCGTTAGGACAATTTGATGTGGTGTTGGTATTTAATTATCTACACCGCCCTTTGATGCCGTGGATTACACAACGACTGGCAGCCGGAGGATTATTATTTTATGAAACCTTCAACCGGGCTCAGGCAGCTTTAGGCAAACCAAGTAATCCTGAGTTTCTGCTACAAGAGGCCGAGTTGCTACACACATTTGCTAAACTGGAAACATTGCATTACTTTGAGGGAAAGCTAATAAATAACAATGCTCAGCCACAGGAAAAAGCACAGCTGATTGCTCGTAATTCTGCTGGGTTCAGTGACTGAGGATATGAAGGATGCCACATGTTTTTTCCTTACCCGGAGCAATACCGGCTAGCACTTCCGCCAATACTTACTGCGTTTATGGTGTGTTGGGCGTTAGTTGGACACGCTATTTTCGGCGATGCCAATCAATTTGCCATCGCCATATTGTTGCTACTGTTCCCATTGATACTCGGGTTGCACGTGTATCTTATCTGGGATGCCGGCGGGCTGAAGCGGCTGGATCAGGCATTCTACGGTTTCGTCCACGGCACACTAGCGTTTGTCGTATGGACTTTTTGTATTATGCATCTCGCAGGTAACGGCTTCGCCTGAGCACAGGTTTAGGTCATAACTCGCGCCTATCCTTGCATCGGTTAAGCCGGGCAGGTACATTTGCTGTCCGTTTTACACAAGACCCACCAGATGAACGATTTTATCTACCAGCCACCACGTCTACCTTGGCTCGATATTCTGTATCAAGATAAGGATATTATGGTGATCAACAAGCCATCAGGGTTGTTATCTGTCCCTGGACGTGAAGCCAAGCACTATGACAGTGCTTTCAGCCGTGTGCTGCAACTGCAACCATTGGCGCAAGTGGTGCACCGATTGGATATGGCGACATCGGGAATTCTGCTACTGGCATTAAGACGCAATGCCGAGCGCGAATTAAAGCGCCAGTTTCAGGAACGCGAAACCCATAAAGTCTACTTTGCGCGGGTTTATGGTCATCTTGAGGGAGAAGGTACTATTGATTTACCACTCATCTGCGACTGGCCGAACCGCCCCCGACAAAAGGTAGACTTTGAGATGGGCAAACCGTCAGTTACCCATTACCAAGTGATCTCTCACGGACAGCAGTCGACACTGGTCAAACTAATGCCAGTGACGGGCCGCTCACATCAACTGCGAGTCCACATGATGGCATTGGGTCATGCTATCCTCGGAGACGGCTTTTACGCAGACTCGCAAGCCAAAGCCCTCGCGCCAAGATTATTGCTACACGCGGCAGAGCTCAGCTTCAAACATCCCTACTCTGGCGAACCCATGCTATTTAAAACGCGAGTCCCGTTTGCAGAAGCCACAGCTGGCCAATAACTCTATCACTATTTCTTTACGGGGTATTTGCCAAAAAACTGCACTGTTGACTGGTAATATGGCAATAAAAAACGTAAATTTGTGCCTGATAAAAAAAACAAAAGGCAAGTGATTGTGGATACATCATTTCAAAGAGACCAACTGGACAACCAGATCCTTGAAGCGCTAATGCAGGATGCTCGAACACCTTTCGCTGAATTGGCCAAACGTTTTAATGTCAGTGCTGGTACCATCCATGTACGGGTAGAGAAAATGAAACAGGCCGGCATTATCACGGGAGCACAGATCACCGTGAATCCCAAAGCTCTGGGATACGATGTGTGTTGCTTTATCGGCATCAATCTTAAGAGTGCGGGTGATTACCCGGCAGCGATATCGAAGCTGAATGCGCTTGAGGAAGTCGTGGAAGCTTATTACACCACTGGCAACTACAGCATTTTTGTCAAAGTGATGTGCCAGTCGATAGAAGCGCTGCAACATGTGCTGATAAATCGCATCCAGTCGATTGACGAGATCCAGTCTACCGAGACACTGATCAGTCTACAAAATCCCATCGTACGTGCGGTAAAACCCTAATGTGAAATCAACCAACAGTAGGCTGCTAGGCAACCTACTGTTGCAACTCATGAAATTTCAGTTAGTTGGGTCATGATCTTATAAAGCTCTGTACCCTGCTGCACCGCTGCCGAGGCAAAGTGCAGAATGGCAGCACCCGCTTCTGGCGCTGTTAGTAGTTGCTCCTGCTCACTTTCGGGCAGATCCAAGCGCAACAAGCGCACCAGAGGGTCGCCTTGCTCTACCAGACTTCCTGGCGCGACCAGATACTGCACCAGTCCGGCTTGTGGCGCATGGAACTTGCGATAATTCTTCAAGTGAGTGCCATATCGTGGCATCTCTAGCGGGAGCAGGGGTTCAGCAATAACACCACGAACCGATAAAAACGCCAAAATACCTTGGGCATCCTGTTGCGCTTGCGCCATATCGATCAATTCCTGCTCTCCTAATTCCAGCGTAAAGGCTACCACTGGAATCTCGAATTGTCGGCCACAAGACGCCAGATAATCGCTCAGTCGCCACCAAGGACAGAAAATTGCCTCATCCATCGCCCCACCAAACAGGTTGGGAATGAACAAGGTAAACGGGATCGAAAACTGCATTGCTGCATGTCTTTGGTATTCGGGACAATACAGGTGGCGACAGGACTTAGGCCCGGTATGCAGATCCAAGGCAATATCCGCTTCAGTTGCCAGTAATTGCAGCGTATACGCTAGCCGTTGCCCGGTGGTGACTCCCCATGGACTTTGCAGTCGTGTTTGCAAATTGGCTATCAACGCCTGCCGATAGGCAGCAACCAACTCACGATCAGAATACCCTTGATGTTCCGACAACCAATGCGATAACGGCAACTGGTTATCAAGATACTGACGATTCCAGTTTTCACCGGTTATGGGGTCAAAACGGCCCAAGGTGAACTCACCGCTTTTCTGATTAATACCGAGCGGGTTTGCCAATGGCACTAAGGTTACATTGCCTTTGGGAGGATACTGCCGCAAATACCGCAGCAGTTGCAGTATCACGGTATTTCCCTGAACCTCTGCGCCATGCACATTGGCCTGGATATAGACTGAAGGTGCCGCGGGGTCACTACCGATAAATCGATACACTGGCACCGTCAGTGTCTGTCCGGCGGCAAGCTCGCCGACAGCCAGCAATTGTGGTTGCATCAGGCAGCCTCAGAAGTACATTCAAAAAGTGCTTGATGTAATGCAGCTACCACAGCAGCGGCTTCGGCTTCATGTACCAGTACACACAGATTGTGAGGACTGGCTCCCTGACAGATCAGCCTAACGTTGTGTGGCGCAAGCACCCCAAACACCTGCTGACAGATCCCAGGCGTTGATGCAATCCGGTTACCAATAATCGCTATCAGTGCCAGTTTATCTTCAACCCGTACCCGACAATGCTGCGATAACTCCTGCAGCAGAGCTTCCGTCAGCAATCCTTGGCCACTGGACTCTGAACCAGTTTTGTCCAGCGTCAGAGAGACGTTCACTTCAGAAGTCGTAATCAGATCTACAGAAATTTTATGACGAGCCAACGTAGCGAAGGTTTCCGCCAAAAAGCCTTGAGCATGTAGCATCTGCAAACTATGCAGATTCAGTAGTGTTTGATCGCGTCTTAAAGCAACCGCACGATATACTGGCGGATTTTCCACCTGATGCCGAATCCAAGTGCCCCCTTTTTCCGGCTCTTTGCTAGAGCCAACAAACACTTGGATCTGCTGTCTCACAGCCGGCAAAATGGTGGCCGGATGGAGCACTTTAGCTCCAAATGTCGCCATTTCAGCGGCTTCATTGAAGCTAATTTCGGGGATTGGTCTAGCATTAGGTGCCAAGCGGGGGTCTGTCGTATAGATCCCGGCAACATCAGTCCAAATCTCCACAGCGTCAGCATCTAAGGCTTCTGCCAGTAGCGCGGCCGAATAATCGCTGCCGCCACGCCCAAGTGTCGTCGTTTGTCCCTGCGCATCGGCACCAATAAAACCCTGAGTCACCAGCAATTGCTGCTTAAGCAGAGGCTGCAATTGCGCTTGAGATAAATGACGGATTTCCGCTATCTGCGGCTCTGCCTTGCCAAAATTACTGTCGGTACGTAATACCTGCCGCACATCAAAAGCACGGGCAATCGCGCCTTTTTCCCGTAAAACCGCCGCGAACAATACAGAAGAACATCGTTCACCTAATGAGAGTAACTCATCTATTAGCGCTTTATCGGTTTGTTGCAGTAATTGCTGACTCAAAACGTCGACACGCGTCAGCAAGGTATCAATCGTGGCAGCCACGTCATCGCTACGAGGCAACTGGTCAACAATGGCATATTGAATAGCGGCGATTTTTTTAAGTACCGCCAAACGCTGTGATTCGGTGACACCCGGTTGTGCCAGTTCCACTAACAGATTGGTCACGCCGCTGGAGGCGCTGACCACCACTAAACGAGTAGCAGAATTGGCAAGCACGATATCGGCACAACGTCCCATCGCAACATAATCAGCGACAGATGTACCACCAAATTTGGCAACCACTAAAGACATTAACACACCTCCGCTATCGCTGGAGGTAACAAGGAAAATTGCGTTGAATTCATGATCTGCTCCGAACAAATTTCGTTCGAAGAGCCTGGCGCTGATACAAAGGCACCCTGAGAAGGGAAAAGTGATCCTCACCAGAAGCTCTCCACCAAAAAAAGGTGACAGTCATCAGGATTCAGCCTGAACGACCGACCACAGGATCTGCCAATGATCCTGTAGCCTCGGCGTTAATCTCCCTCATGAACTGTCGCTGGAGAATGGCCTCCTCGAGTTCACTACCTAGTTAACGCTCCTCTTCTGTTTCCCCACTGATAACAGCGGGGAAGCTGACCTTAGCAACAATCGCCGACGGAAGTCAATGAGATTTTCAACGGTTGAAAATTTATCAACGGCAAACTGAAATTCAATCACAAATTTCAGGTAACTCAGAGACAATTCTGACATGTTGGCTGAAGTCACCTATCACTTGTTGCCGATCACCTGCCAAACAGGGGATCAGAGACAACACACCAGCATCCACATAGTAAAAAGCATTCTGCTGGTACTTTTTGGCAAGCGCAGTGGCTTGCGTCTTGCTGATAAATAAAGCCCAGCTCTTTTCCATATGGCTGAGATCGGTAGCGGCGCCAATAATCATCCTGTAGGGCACCCGCAATTGTTCAATATCGCATTGAAGTGCGCGATCTCGTAACCGATTCTGGCAAGGTTCCAGTACCTGCCCCAAGGGGTTATAAGCGGTGATTATTGCAAAAGGAGATGAAGCGGAAAGGGGCTGGCTCAATAAAAAGCAGCTATCGAGATAATGTTGCCACAGCTGTTCAAATACGTCGTCCATCAATCAGCAGCCTCTGAAGTAACCTGCGCTAGTTTAGCAAAAGCTTGGCGACTCACCTAGTCTCCGAAACATTGCGTTGTAAATTTGCTACTACTCTATGGTTTTTTGCTGACTTTCTGCTGAATGGCAGTTCCATTTGTTAACATTTCATTTGTTAACAAATGCACAATAAGAGTACAATGTCACCATCAATCACATTTCGGTCATGTTTATGTGGGCCGCCGGATACGGCAGTCACAGTGTCTGACCAAAACGCTCCGAGCCATCTAAAAGTCTCGGAGACAAATAAACTGGATATCCATGGAAATCAGGAACTAAATCTATCTTGGAGTATCTCAGTTAATACAATTCGCGTACCGGTAACAACCGTATGCCAAAATTCAACTAATCATGAAGTGCCGACGATGTAACTTGGTTTTCACCAATATGCAGGTATGAAGCCGTCAGGATTCATAGAACAACAACTGGACATGAGCTCCGCTCGTGGTTAGGACCATCTGATTTATTAGGTAAATGATATGCAGAACCCGCACATTCTTATCGTAGAAGACGAAGCCGTTACCCGTAACACGCTGAGAAGTATTTTCGAAGCCGAAGGATATGTTGTTACTGAAGCCAATGATGGCGCAGAAATGCATAAAGCCCTCCAAGATAACAAGATCAATCTGGTAGTTATGGATATCAATCTCCCCGGTAAGAACGGTCTATTACTTGCCAGGGAATTAAGGGAAATCAATAACATTGGTCTGATCTTCTTGACTGGTCGTGATAATGAAGTCGATAAGATCCTCGGTCTGGAAATCGGTGCCGATGATTACATCACTAAACCTTTTAACCCGCGTGAGCTGACTATCCGTGCTCGTAATCTGCTGACTCGCGTCACTACAGGTAGTTCAGAGCCGGAAGAGAAATCTACGGTTGAAAGCTATAAATTCGATGGCTGGAGTCTGGATATCAACAGTCGCTCGCTGGTAAGCCCTGAAGGCGAATCCTACAAGCTGCCACGGAGCGAATTCCGCGCTATGCTGCACTTCGTAGAGAATCCCGGCAAGATCCTCACCCGCGCAGAGCTACTGCTGAAAATGACCGGCCGCGAGCTGAAACCGCACGACCGTACCGTTGATGTGACTATCCGCCGCATTCGCAAACATTTTGAAAGCCACCAAGACACACCTGAAATTATCGCGACCATTCACGGTGAAGGTTATCGCTTCTGCGGTCACCTAGAAGCCTAACCATTTACTACTGCTGCATTGCCTATTAAGCCAGCCACCATGCTGGCTTTTTTATATTAGTTGTTTTGTTTAAAATAAAAAAACCGCCATACTGGCGGTTTTTTTATTAGCAGAAAACCTTATTTAGCGGCTTTCTTGGCTTTAGTTTCAGCGATTACTTTCTCTGAAACGTTAGCTGGACATGGAGAATAATGAGAGAACTCCATGGAGAACTGACCACGACCGGAAGTCATAGTACGCAGGTTACCGATGTAACCGAACATTTCAGCCAATGGCACATCAGCTTTAACGCGTACACCAGTCAGACCAGCTTCCTGATCCTTGATCATGCCGCGACGACGGTTCAAGTCACCGATCACGTCACCAACGTTAGCATCAGGTGTGAACACGTCAACCTTCATGATAGGTTCCAGCAGCTGTGGACCTGCTTTTGGCATTGTCTGGCGGAAAGCTGCTTTAGCGGCGATTTCAAACGCGATGGCAGAAGAGTCAACTGCGTGGTAAGCACCATCAATCAGCTCGACTTCTACGTCCAGCACAGGGAAGCCTGCCAGCGGACCTTCTTTCATCATGGATTCAAAACCAGATTCAACGGCTGGCCAGAATTCACGAGGTACGTTACCGCCCACAACTGAAGACACGAACTTGAAGCCAGTGTTGGCTTCACCTGGTTTGATGCGGTAATCAATCTTACCGTACTGACCAGAACCACCAGACTGTTTCTTGTGGGTGTAGCTATCTTCAACGGCTTTAGTGATCGTTTCACGATAAGCCACCTGTGGTGCACCTACGCTCAGTTCAACACCGTGAGTACGTTTCAGGATGTCGACTTTGATGTCCAGATGCAGTTCACCCATCCCTTTCAGAATGGTGTCGCCAGTTTCCTGGTCGGTTTCTACCTGGAATGATGGATCTTCAGCCACCATTTTACCCAGTGCGATACCCAGTTTTTCAGAAGCGCCTTTGTCCTTCGGAGTCACAGCGATAGAGATCACTGGATCTGGGAAGATCATAGGTTCCAAAGTACATTCGTGTTTAGGATCACACAGAGTGTGACCGGTCTGAACGTTTTTCATACCCACTACAGCGATAATATCACCGGCTTGTGCGTAATCGATTTCGCTACGGTCGTTTGCATGCATCATCACCATACGGCCGATACGTTCAGTCTTGCCAGTGGCACTGTTCAGTACTGTGTCACCTTTCTTCATCACACCTGAATAGATACGAACGAAGGTCAAGGCACCGAAACGGTCATCCATGATCTTGAATGCCAAAGCGCGCAGTGGTTCATCCACAGAAACAGTGGCAACTTCGCCAGTTTCTTCACCAGTTTCTGGATCAGTCAGAGGCTGAGGCACAACTTCAGTTGGTGATGGCAGGTAATCTACTACCGCATCCAGCAGCAACTGCATCCCTTTATTCTTGAATGCAGAACCACAGAATGTGGGGAAGAATGCCAGATTGATGGTGCCCTTACGGATACAACGTTTCAGGTCTTCAACAGAAGGTTCTTCACCTTCCATATAGGCTTCCATCAGATCATCATCTTGCTCAACGGCAGTTTCGATCATCTGTTCACGGTATTCTTCAACCAAATCCACCATGTCAGCAGGTACGTCTGTCACAGTGTAGTTTTCTGGCAAACCGGAGTCATCCCACACATAAGCTTTGCGAGTCAAGACATCGACTACGCCTGTGAATTCGTCTTCACGACCGATAGGCAGTGTCATCACCAGTGGAGTTGCTGCTAGAACACGTTTAATCTGACCAACAACACGCAGGAAGTCTGCGCCCATACGGTCCAGTTTGTTTACGAAGATCAGACGCGCTACTTCAGATTCGTTCGCATAACGCCAGTTGGTTTCGGACTGAGGTTCTACACCGCCGCTACCACAGAATACGCCAATACCGCCGTCCAATACTTTCAGTGAACGATAAACTTCAACGGTGAAGTCAACGTGCCCGGGGGTGTCGATAACGTTAAAACGGTGCTCTTTCCAAAAGCAAGTAGTCGCAGCTGACTGAATGGTAATACCACGTTCAGCTTCCTGCTCCATGAAGTCCATGGTTGAAGCGCCATCATGTACTTCACCTATTTTATGGATCTTACCAGTGAGTTTCAGGATACGCTCGGTGGTGGTAGTTTTACCCGCATCTACGTGAGCAAAAATACCAATATTTCTGTATTTCGATAAGTCAGTCATGATTCAACTTCATTATGAGTTAGTGAATAGGAGACGGAGTATGCCACTTCGTTGCTGCGACAGACGGAACCCCATAATTTAAGGCGCGTATTATAACACCGAAATCCCTGTATCCTGCAATGAGGAGTTTCAAATTTCACCAGTGCCTTAAAGACTAGCCCTGACTTTACCCAAATAACTATAAAAAATAGTTTATTTTTATGTAGTTAGCTTTATTTTGAAAACACAGAAATACGGATGTACTTACAGCCAGATCCCATATTCCCGCAAATAATGGAAACTTTTATGACATTTTTTGCCAGAACTGCCGTAATCCTGACAAACAAAAGGGTGAGGTTAACGCTCATTGACGAAACAGATGATAGTCAACAAAGATAGCCAAGCTAGTCATCAGACAAAGAAGCCCGCAGTTGCGGGCTTCTTTAACAACACTTTTTTTTTACTCGTCAACCGGTGATACGACGAACAACAAATCCCCTTGGGAAACCTGCTGCCCATTGCCATTAAGAATACGCTCAATACGGTATTTCTTGTCTTCCGGATACAAGACAGCGCCTTTGCGGTTGAAACCGGCCAGCGTCATTTGCGAGAACATCTTCATCGCTTCAGTCAGCGCCAGTGTCTGCTCAACAGTGACGATATCACCTTCTTTGACAAAATCGGCTTCACCGGGGGCGGGCGAGGTATAGAAAATACCAGCACCCTGCGCTAGCACTTTCAACTCATTAGATTCACCAACACGCAAAGATGCAGTATCCACCTTCTGAGTTTCAGCCGCCGCTTCCATTTCCGCAATCAGTGCCGGAATATCCAATTCAGCCATCAGGCGTGGCAGATAGTTAGTATCATAGACACCATCACGGAAAGTACGGTCACTGAGGATGCGTTTTAGTAATGGAATGTTAGTCGCAATACCCTTGATCACGACCCGATCCAGATAATCCAACATCTTGTTGATGGTGTCTTCACGGTCTTCACCATGAACAATGATTTGAGCAATCAGGCTGTCATAGTAAGGCGAAACTTCTTTACCTTCAGCAGCGATGGAGATCACTTCCACATTATCTTGTGGCGGCAAGACACACTCACTGATTAGGCCTGGATTTGGCACTAACTGTAATACCCCGTGGCTGTCCAACGCCGCTTTTTCTGCGGTCACGCGCACTTCAATGGCGTAGCCCAGCTCTTTTGGCTGCAGTTTCTCAATAGACCGACCTGCAGCAATATCGAACTGTGCGCTGACAATGTCGATACCAGAAGTGACTTCGGTGACTGGATGTTCCACCTGCAAACGAGTATTCATCTCCATGAAATAGACTTCGTTAGCATCTAAGTTGTAGATGTACTCTACGGTACCAGCACCGGTGTAATCAGTTGCGTTACCCAAAGCTTCGGTGTATTTCATTACCTTTTGCTTCAGCTCTTCCGGCAACATGGTAGAACCTGATTCTTCAATCACCTTCTGGTTATTGCGCTGTACTGAACAGTCGCGGATCCCCAACACTTTGGTATTACCAAAACGGTCACGCAGTAACTGTACTTCGATGTGACGCAGTGAGGTGACGTATTTTTCCAGGTACAGGTCACCGTTACCAAAAGCCGCGGCGGCTTCGGTGGATGTCTTCTGGAACAGACCTATCATCTCTTCCGGACGACGTACCACCTGAATACCCTTACCGCCCCCACCTTGTACGGCTTTCAGCAGTACCGGATAACCAATTTCACTGGCAACATTTACCGCCTGCTCGGCATTGGTCAGAATACCGTGTGAACCCGGCACCACCGGCACATTCTGGGACTGTGAGGTTTTAATTGCATTGGATTTGTTACCCATAGTCGTCATGGAGTTGACGCTAGGGCCCACAAAATTCACGCCATTATTAACACACAATGCAGCAAATTGCGGACTTTCAGAAAGGAAGCCAATCCCTGGGTGCAATGCATCTACTTTCTCATAGTCCGCTACACGCAATACGGAATAAGCATTGAGGTAAGATTCATCTGAAGTGTTACCACCAAGACATACCAGCTTATCGTTTTCATTCAGCATCTCTGCCGGAACAGCGGTCATATCAGGATCGGATGCCACCAGCACCACATTGATATTGTTATCATGCGCCTTGCGGATCAGTTTAACGGCAGTACAACCACGGGCGTGGATCAATACTTTATTGATCGGCTTCATCAGTGCGCGCGGGTCATCTTGGACGATCTCATCTGCGCTCGTTTCGTGGGTGGTTGCGACCAAGGAGGACAAAGCACCAGAAATGACATCTTCGACGCTCTCTGTTGGCATAGGCATTAACGGATCAATGCTTTGCAACTGTTCATCCAAGCTATCGCTGAACGGATTGCTCACCAGGCCGTTCATCGCCCCAGGGACTTTCGACAGATAGTTTGACAAGGTAGCGGTTGATGGCAGATAAGCGGGAACCACCATCTGACCAGCAAATGGCATATTAGTACCCGACATATAATATGTCTGCACCAACGGGTGAGTCACAAAAGAAGCCTGCGCACCACCGGTACAGTCGCCGAAACCAAACATTAGGACTGGCAGTTCATTATCACGGATGAAGCGGGTCAGACGATCATTCACTACCGCCATAGAAAACAGTGCGGCAGCCCCTTCTTTGGTCTGCATGCCACCGGAACTGATAAAACAGATCACCGGCATTTGGCGTTTAGCACACTCAATCAGCAGCGCCGAGAATTTTTCGGCACTGGCCATATCGAATGCGCCAGCCTGAAATGCGGTATTGGACACGGCGACACCGACACGAATCTTCTTACCGTTATGGTGGAAATTTGCTAAGCCGGTGATTAACCCACAGGGACGAATGCCTTTATCCAAGGCATCTTCAATAGATAAACGGAAACCTGGGAAATTCAGCGAATTGGCGGTCATCTTATCACCGTTCAGTTCATCAAACTTACTGAAGAACTTATCGATGATATTATTCCACGTCATATTGCCGGCTTTCTTCTCTTCACGCAGCACCTTCTGGATCAGCAGATCCTGATAGCCCATAGTGAGGCGGTTCCAGAAATCTTTGCGGCGGCCAATACGTACCGGGTTAATAGCGCCAGTGTATTGAGTGTTGTCGTCCTCGCTGTCGAAATATTCAGGCAACAAACGCTCAAAGAAGTAGGTCAAGACCACAAACAAACTGTTGTTCAGCTGTGGGAAGCCAACACTTTTCCACTGTTCGGTCTTAGTGAGCAATTCGGCACGGTTAGACTGAGACATAAAATATTTCAGCCACTTATAGAACTTACTCTTATCATTAGCGGTATCTTGGGTCGAAATCGCACGGTCGATAGACTTATGCAGCAAACCGTCCACCGATGCACGAGACAAGCTCTTGTTCATCATGGCTTCTTTTGCAATAGACGCCAAGTTACCCACCACATTGTCGTACAATGCGTTGAAGATCAGGATGTTGTAACATTGCCAGATAAAGTCTTCACGCAACTCTTCATTAACAACCACATCCAGCAACGTCAGTTGGTTTAATTCCGGCCACGGGGTCTGAGTCACTTCTGCTGGCAACGTTTCCAGGTAATGGATCAAGCCTTTAAAGTTATTGGCAGCGTTACTCTTCCAGCGGTGATACAAGCTCCAACCAATGTTGAACAACAGCGCCTTACGGGCTTTTTTATAGTTCTCTTTCGGTTCACCCAAAATCAAGCGTGTCAGCATGTTACGTTCTGTGGAAATATCATCACGCTTGGCGATGAAATTATTCCACAACTTAGCAAGCTCTTCGTCGTATACCAGTTTGTCTGGATTCGATAACCAAGATTGGAATACCTTTTCCTGTTCTTTCTGGATACGTGCCCGTAGATCGCCTTCGGGAACACTGACCTTCGACAGACGACCATACTGTTCCATCGAAATAGAATGAATACGGCTGCGCGCAGTCAGATAGCGCAAATAACGGTAAGCACTGCCGAACAGGTTAAGATGCATTGTCGGGCTGCTGGCCAGTGACATATGTACGGCGTTTTCCAGCGCCTGCAAGTTTTTTGAAGGGTATAAGAAACGGTTAAGGCTACGTTTGTAGTGCTCACGCAGATCTTCTGACTCTTTCACAAAAGCAACTGCAGCGCGTTCTACCGCTTCGATACCACTGATGATAGCGCGGCGCAAATTATGCTGACGCTCATCGCGATCTGATGGCGAGAAATCGATAATGCCGTCAATACAACCGGTGGTGTATAGCTCTTCCGGCGACACCCCAACGGATTTAGCACATTCCTGCCAAGAAAGGTTGTATTTACGAGCAATACTCTGCAGCCCTTGAGGCTGGATAGTGTTGAAAATACCGTCTCGGACCGACAACAAGATGTTAGCAGCGGCCAAGGGAATTGCCCCACCGGAATAACCGGCACCAATGACAATACCAATGGTTGGCACGTCCACGTTGGCGCTTTCTGCTATCGCACGGGAGATTGAATGAGCCTGATTATGGCTGTTAGCCAGTTCACCAGCATCAGCCCCCGGAGTGTCGATGAAGTATACAATTGGCATCGACAGTTCAGCGAAATGGCGAATAGCCTCACAACACATTAGATGATGTTCAGGCATCCAAGCGCCATTTGCAGTAGTGCGTTCTTGGGCAATAAAGCCGACGCGGCGGCTGCGGCCACCAAAATTCAATTCAACTTCTGCGGAATAGAAAGGTCCATTGTGTTTTTCAACAATCATCTTACCTTTCAGATCGGCAATAATACGTTTGGCACCGGGACGATTTTTGTCGAGAGTCGGCTGGATTACCTTGGCAACGTAGCCATCCACGTCCAACTGCGCCAGTGTCTTGAGATTACTTTGGATGTCATCGTCATCCAACAGTCCGTTGATTTCGTCAGACAGACTTTGCTTACTATGCTCGGGAAATAGAGAGAAGTCCTTGGCCAGATGTTCTGCATGTAAAAACAATGGATCCGGCGCTTGGGCTTGAGTCGAGTTTTCGGGCTGCTTATTGGTGCTCATCAAAAAGATCCTCTGCTAAGCCTCTAAATTATATATGTACAGCCGCTAAATATAACTTTGTTATCAGCTGAATTACCATTAAACTGCCTTGGACGCTTTGTTCCATTTTTGAGACAGTCAGAAAAATATGCCAGATTTGAATGGGATGCTGCTATTTGCTGCAGTGGTCAGAGCAGAAGGTTTCTCCCAAGCAGCACGTGATACCGGGCTACCCAAATCCACCATCAGCCGCAAAATCGCTCAGCTCGAACAGGAGCTTGGCGTGCGCCTGCTGCAACGTAATACCCGCTCAATCAGTCTGACGCAGGTTGGCGCTTTATTCTACCAGCATTGCCAGACAATCTGTAATGAAGTTGAAGCAGCGCAGGCGACCATTGAAAACACCCACAATGACGTATCTGGACTGTTACGCATTGCGATTCCGGTATCTTTCAGCCAAGAAGTCATCGCCAACCTCTGCAGTGGCTTTATGCGCTTATATCCGGCAGTGGAACTAGACGTACAGTTCACGGATGGTGAGGTGGGATTAGTAGGTGAAGGTTATGATATCGCCATCAAATATGGCCCATTACAGTCTTCTGACATGGTCGCCCGTCTTTTATTTGAACGTCAGCCCATACTGGTTGCCAGCCCCGGTTATCTCAAAGCTCATGGCACGCCAGCCACCCCCAAGGATTTGGCACAGCACGATGGAATTCTGATGGGCACGCTGCGTTCAGCGCCCATCTGGCCGCTGGGAAAAGGCAACCGCAAGACGATGGCGAGTTTTCGGCGTAAAGCCAGAGTCAACAGCGCCGCCATGGTGAAGCAACTGGCGTTGGATGACTTTGGTATCGCCATGGTCTCTCACGCTGTGTGTAAAAATGAACTGGCACGCGGCGCGTTAGTGCCACTGTTACAGGAATGGCCAATCGAGCCTTTCAAAGTTTATGGGGTATATTCCAGCCGTCGCCAACTGGCAACCAATATCAGCGTATTTTTGGATTTCTTTACCAAACGTTTTAATAGCCAAGAGTCACTACAGTCACTGATGGTATAAGCCATTAGTCAGTCTTGGAAAATCCTGATGTTTTGTTGGCGCTCGTCTGTGACTGGTGCATACTTAATTTCAATGATTAGATCACTGACTTATAACAATATATTCAAAGGAACTGTCATGTTAAAGCTCTGCCCCACCCTTGGCCTGCTGACTACGTTATTGTTGCCATTGTCGGTGACTGCTGGTGTTGAAGAAGATCGACTGCCAAAAGCCGAACAAGCCATGCCTGATGTCATCAGCCGCTATAGCGCCATTGTTAATGATTTAAGTGATAAATATCAGCGGCAGAAAAACGAGTTAAAAGTCACACAGATGGTCGCCCACGAGGGACAACGTTTATGGCAGCAAGCGGTTCGAGATGTCAGCTCTGGTCATTATGATGATCGCTCGTTGTACTGGAGTCGACTACAGATGCGCACGTTGCTGCAACGACAACAACCAGCATTCGGTATCGCTGACTGGCAGCGCGAGATCCTAACTAAAGCGGTTGAAAAAGCCTCTCGCGGTTTCAGCGACATCAATTACGCCGATGATGCCCAGATTAAAATTCTGCTGACTGGCTTTGATCCTTTCTTCCTAGACCGTCATATTGAGCAAAGCAATCCTTCCGGAATGGCAGCATTGGCATTGGACGGCTACCGTTTTCAAGTCAATGGTAAGCAGGTACAGATAGAAACGGTGATGATCCCGGTGCGTTTTGCTGATTTTGATGCCGGCATTATCGAATCACTGTTGACGCCAATCTATCGAGACAATCGCGTCAATATGGTTGTCACCGTCAGTATGGGGCGCAACGATTTTGATATTGAACGTTTTCCGGGCCGAAACCGTTCAGCCAAAGCACCAGATAACCGCAATGTCATGACTGGAGCTGATAAAGAACATCCGCAGCCACCGAAACTGGACGGCAAGACGCTGAATGGGCCTGAATTTGTTGAATTTTCACTCCCCGTTGCCGCCATTCAAACGGTGAAGGGGCAATGGAAAATCAATGATAACCACACAGTCACAACCTTGCAGCGAGGCACGTTTGTCGCCAATAGCCTAAGTGAATTGCAAAACAGCACCGCGGTTGAAGGTTCCGGTGGTGGGTATCTGTCCAATGAAATATCGTACCGAGCCATATTACTGCAACAGCAACTGGGTAGCCGTATCGCTACAGGGCATATTCATACACCACGGCTGGCGGGTTACGATGCCCAAACAGAACAACAGATGATCGTTCAGCTCAAAGCCATGTTGACGGCAGCGGCGGCCACATTGTAGTTTTACCCCTAAGATGCGGGCACCGCCCGCATAATATTTCTAAGTGCGGTACCTGTAGTTTATGTGGCATATCTTTTCCAACCGTTCCTCCCAGGTGGAGGTTGCAGCAACCACCGCTGTGTTATCCACGCTTGAGCAGCAGTTGCTGCAAGCCGTCGAGCAGTGTTATCAATTAGCAGAAAAGCGCTTACAGCGCAGCTTCCCGCGACCGCAAGTAAACTTCAAGCTTAGAGGCAAGGCCGCGGGTACCGCACATCTGCAATTGAACAAGCTGAGATTCCATCCGGTATTGCTCAGAGAAAATCCTGAAACATTTATTCGGGAAGTAGTACCGCATGAAATCTGCCATCTGTTGTGTTACCAACTTTATGGCAAAGTCAAACCCCATGGCGCTGAATGGAAACAACTGATGCAGCAGATTTTTCACTTGCCAGGCAAGACTACACATCAGTTTGACACGACCTCGGTGACCCCCAAGGGTAAGCGTTATCACTGCGCATGTGGTGACATTGAGCTAACGTTGCGCCGCCACAATAAAATCGTTCGTGGACAAGCACGTTACCGCTGCCGCAGTTGTGGACAATGGTTGCAACCGGCGGCATAGTGCAGCCAATTGCCAATAACCACAGCTTCTTTTACTATCTGCGCCACTATTACAAGCCCGAGTTAGTTACATCACGCTCTGGCATTAAGCGGTACTTTTAGGGGAACAGATTGATCTTTATACGCCTCAGGCAACTGTTGGTGCCAATCCTGCTGTTATTTATTTGTCAACAGGCACGGGCCGAACGCGCAGATAACTTTCACGAGGCAAAACGTCAAGCTAAGCAGCTATATGCCAAGCTGACAGTCAATAATACCTTTTACTGTGGCTGCCGCATCGACACACAACAGAAGAAATGGCAACCTGACTGGCATTCCTGCGGTTTTCAGCCACGAAAGCAACCCGCTCGGGCGGCTAGGATTGAATGGGAACATATTGTACCCGCTTGGGAATTTGGACATCAACTGCAATGCTGGCAGCAAGGCGGTCGCAAGAACTGCGAACGCAGCAGCAAGCAGTTCAATCTGATGGAAGCCGATTTGCATAATCTGGTGCCCGCCATTGGTGAAGTGAACGGTGATCGTTCTAATTACCGCTTTAGCCAGTGGAATGCTAGCGCCGGGCAGTATGGCAAGTGCGAAATGGTGGTAGATTTTAAAAATCATAAAGTTCAGCCACCGGGGCGAGCCAGAGGGGCAATTGCCCGAACTTACCTGTATATGCATGATACTTATCAGTTGCAACTAGCTGCGGCCCAACAAAAATTATTCACTGCCTGGAATCATCAATATCCGGTCAGCGAAGACGAATGTCGCCGCGATGATGCCGTTGCCAAAGTGCAGGGAAATCACAACATCTATGTACAATCACGCTGTTTACGTGGTGCTATTTCCGGCAAAATAGCGCAGTAATTTACCCAGGAACACACTATGAGAGTCCCGAGAGTTTATCATAGAGGCAATGTTGTCATCGGCCAGCAGCTTCAGTTGGATGAGGAAGCGGCGGCTCATATCGGCCGAGTATTACGGATGAGCACAGACGAAGAGATCTGCTTGTTCAACGGCGACGGCAAAGATTACTTGGCGCAGATCCAACAGGCTAATAAGAAATCAGTAACGGTAACGGTCCTTTCTGCGCAAGCCAATACCACGGAATCCCCCTTGCAAATTCATCTCGGACAAGTTATCTCCCGAGGCGACAGAATGGACTTCACGTTACAGAAATCGGTAGAACTGGGCGTCAACATCATCACACCGTTATTTTCAGAACGTTGCGGCGTCAAACTTACTGGCGAACGCCTAGAGAAAAAAATCCAACAGTGGCAAAAAATAGTCATCAGTGCCTGTGAGCAGTGTGGCCGCAGTGAGATACCCTTAGTTCGTCCGGCGGTGGAACTAACAGATTGGTGCGCTGAAAACGATGACGCATTAAAACTGAACCTGCATCCACGCGCCAGTCATGGTATTAATGGGTTAACGTTGCCCAATCATAAAATCAGATTGTTGATTGGTCCTGAAGGCGGCTTATCTGACCAGGAAATTGCAATGACCGAACAACAAAACTTCACCGAAGTGCTACTGGGGCCTAGAGTGCTGCGTACCGAAACCGCCGCGATGACAGCCATTACCGCCTTACAATTACGTTTTGGTGATTTGGGGTAATCCCAATAAAGGAAAGCAAAATGATTAAACTCGGCATCCTGATGGATCCCATCAAAGACATCAATATCAAAAAAGACACCAGTTTCGCCATGCTGTTGGCGGCGCAAAAGCGCGGTTATCAGCTGTACTACATGGAGATGCAGGATTTGGCGTTGATTTCCGGTACGCCGGTAGCCAGTATGCGTAGCGTCAGCGTGCGTCAGGATCCCCACGACTGGTTCACTTTAGGCGAGCGCCAAGAACTGCCACTCAGTGACCTTGATGTTATTCTGATGCGCAAAGACCCGCCGTTTGACACCGAATACATTTACGCCACTTATATGCTGGAACGCGCTGAAGAAGCAGGAGTGTTGATTGTCAACAAGCCTCAGAGCCTGCGCGATGCCAACGAAAAATTGTTTACTGCTTGGTTCAGCGAATTCACTCCTATCACCTTGGTAACGCGCGATGCCATGCGTATCCGTGAGTTTCATCGTCAGCATGGCGATATTATCCTGAAACCCCTCGATGGCATGGGCGGCACTTCGATTTTCCGAGTGAAACAGGATGATCCCAACGTCGGGGTAATCATCGAAACACTGACTCATTATGGTCACAACTACGCAATGGCGCAGGTATATATCCCGCAAATCACCCAAGGCGACAAACGTATTTTAGTGATTGATGGCGAGCCGGTGCCCTATTGTCTAGCGCGCATTCCCAAGCAGGGTGAAACCCGCGGCAACTTGGCCGCAGGCGGTTCTGGCGTCGCCCAGCCCTTGTCAGAAAGTGACTGGAAAATCGCCAGAGCCCTAGGACCTGAGCTAAAGAAACGAGGATTAATTTTTGTGGGGCTAGATGTCATTGGCGACAAACTCACAGAAATCAATGTTACCAGTCCCACCTGTGTTCGCGAAATTGAAGCCGCTTTTGACGTGGATATCACTGGCATGCTGATGGACGCGATTGAGCGTCGTATCAGCCAGCAATAACAAGGATTTACAATGAAGTTCAAACAACTGTCGGCACTAGCGCTAGCGTTGTTATTGCCGTTTACGGCGCTTGCCGAGGATATGTTGGCCCCCGCTCTGGCTCCGTCACGCCCTAAAAATGTGATTATCATGATCGGTGATGGCATGGGCCCGGCATATACCACGGCTTATCGCTATTTCAAGGACAATCCGGATACAGAAGAAGTGGAACAGACAGTGTTTGACCGCTTGTTGGTTGGCATGGCCAGCACTTATCCGGCCAGAGTCAGTGGCTATGTCACTGACTCTGCCGCAGCGGCAACGGCGCTGGCAACTGGCAGCAAAAGCTATAATGGGGCAATTTCAGTAGACCTGCAAAAACAACCACTGGAAACCATTATGGAACGGGCCAAAAAACGCGGGCTCAGCACTGGTGTGGCAGTAACCTGTCAGGTGAACCATGCCACACCAGCCGCTTTTTTAAGCCACAATGAAAGCCGCAAAAATTATGATGAGATTGCCGCAACCTATATCAATACCGATGCGGACGTGTTGCTCGGTGGCGGTCAGAAATATTTCACCACGCCAATGTTAGAGGCTTTCCGCAACAAAGGTTATCAGGTAATTAACGATTTCAACCTGTTACAGAATGTCACCCAACCTAAAGTGTTAGGACTGTTTGCAGACGTGCAACTGCCTTGGGCGGTGGATGAACCCGATGCCCATCGGCTCAGTACCATGACCAACAAAGCCCTAGCGTTATTGTCACAGAACCCCCAAGGCTTTGTGTTGATGGTAGAAGGCAGCCAGATTGACTGGGCAGGCCACGACAATGACATCGTCGCAGCGATGGGTGAGATGGATGAATTTGCCCACGCGGTAGAAGCCGTCGAACAGTATGTACGCAGCCATCCTGATACTCTGATGGTTGTTACGGCCGATCACAATACCGGGGGTATGTCGATTGGCCGCGATGATAAATATGCTTGGTATCCGGAAGTGATTAAAGCGGTTAAAGCCAGTCCAGAAACGCTGGCGGCCAAAGCGTTGGCAGATGATAACTGGCCGCAGCTCCTCGCTGATGGGTTGGGATTTGCTATCGATGATGAACTCAAAGCGCGTTTTGATCATGCCAGAATGCAGGGCAAAGATGTGCTGGCGCAAGCCATCAAGCACGAAATTGACCTGCGCTCCAACACCGGCTGGACTACCGGGGGTCACACGGGGGTCGACGTACAGGTATTTGCAACTGGTCCCGGCGCAGAGTTATTTATCGGTAATCAGGACAATACTGATATTGCCAACAAACTGGTCAGCCTGTTGCCTAAGCCCAAAAAGGCTACGGCGGCAAGCGTGCCCGTGCCTGCAGCGGCACCAGCCGACGCCCCTGTTTCTGCTAACTGAGATTAACCGCATTGCCGCTGACAAGAGCAGCCACTGGCTGCTCTTTTGCTATCACATTCCCTTCAGGATGCCGCTTTGGCTATAATGGCCGCCTTTCAATCAAAACGGGATTCTGCCAGTGCTGACCGCTCCCTCTCAGCTAATATTACGTAACAGTGAACATGTCCGCGGCAAAGTACTTTTGCTTAATCACGAAAGTGACTTGTGCGCTGTTGAATTGCAGAAAGACTGCGATTCCGTCACCGCGCTGGCGCTGGACTTCAATCATTATTTAGCTCTGCAAGCCGCTGGGGCAAAAGTTACCTGTTATTTTGGCCATCAGTTACCACAGGCAGACACCTTCGACACCGTCGTTATCTACTACCCAAAAGCCAAAGCCCTGATGGGATATTTGCTGCAACTGGCCGCAGTCTATCTTAGCAACGGCGGTCAGTTATTAGTCGTTGGGGAAAATAAGGGCGGTATTCGCGCTTTTGATAAGCAGCAGAGCGATCATTTCTCATCCGCCAGAAAGCGCGACAACGCCCGCCATTGCTTACTTTACACCGCTGAGCGTAACCACACCCTAGCACAACTGAATATCGAACCGTTTCTCAGTCGCTACCAACTGTCCACCGCAAATGGGACATTGACTATTTGTAATATGGTAGGTGTATTCAGCGAAAAACAGCTGGATCAAGGCACTGAGTTATTACTGCAACACTTGCCATCACTAAACGGCCGAGTACTGGACTTTGGCTGTGGTGCCGGAGTGATCAGCGCAGCACTATTGCTGCAGAACCCGCAATTGCAGCTGGAATGTGTCGACATCAACGCATTGGCATTGCTTGCTTGTGAACATACGCTAGCGGCCAATGGCTTCAGCGCCCGAGTTTATCCATCTGATGGATTGGCACAGGTCACGGGAGCGTTTGACGGCATTATTTCCAATCCGCCATTCCATGACGGCCTCAACAGCACCACCGATATCGCCACCAGCTTTGTCGCCGATAGCCGCCGTCGCCTCAAATCAGGAGGCATCTGGCAGATCGTTGCCAACCGGCATTTGCCTTATGCCGACACCATTGTCCGCCATTTTGGTGAAGTGAATATCATCGCTGAGACCAGTAAGTACAAGGTCTATCGTAATCGCACTTGAGCAAAAAAAGCACAGTTTGCGACATTGACAACAGATTTCAGGTAACGTTAGATGTTTGTTATTAAAAGGGTTCGTTGACCGGAAAAGTATTGATATACTCGGACAGGATCACATAAAACTATAATGAAATTACCTTGGATAACATCATGCTGGCGCCAGAACTGCTCCACCTAAGCAGCGATAGTCAGTTCGCTGAATTAAGGATTGTCCCCCAAAAACACGGACCTATTACCGAGGAATCGTTACGGCAACTATTAACGCTGCCGGAATTTGCATCACTCTTCCCGCTTGAACAAGCGATCAAAACAGCGGTGAAAGATGTCAACAACCTGTCGGTAAAGGATGAAGGCTGTCATGAACTTTTCTTCCGCATTGCTGAGCGGTGTGACGGCAAAATTACCTTAGAGACCACCAAAGATAAAATGCAAGCCAGCATGACCCTCGTTGCACCTTGGGGAGGGAAAGCCGTTAGTTTGCCAGAGGTTTTACAACAGCTCAAACAACAGAATATCTGTATGGGGCTGTCAAAACAAAAAATTGAAGCACTGTTAAATGCAGCAGGCAAACTGCGCCCGGGAGAGAGTGTTAGCGGCGTGATTGCGGTAGGCCGACCCGTCGTCAATGGTACCCACGCCAAACTTGAACGTAAAGTACCGCTGGCCAGAGAGCGCTTGTTACAGCCTCAAGAACGTGAAGATGGCACGGTGGATATGCGCAATCTTGGCTCAGTGGTAATGGTGCGTCCCAAAGATCTACTGATGGTAAAGATACCGGCTACTGACGGCGTGAACGGTTACAACGTCAATGGCGAAATTATCCCGGCCAAAGCAGGGAAAGACCTTGAACTGAAAGCGGGTGTCGGCACCGAAATATCCCCCACCAATCCCACCATGCTGCTGGCAACGGCAGCAGGCCAGCCGGTGGAATTTCGTGACGGTATGCAAGTCGACGATGTACTGCAAATTAAAGATGTAGATGTTGGCTATGGCAATGTAGATTTCAAAGGCAGCGTACTTATCAGTGGCGATGTTTGTGAAGGCATGCGGGTACGCAGTTCCGGTGATATCACGGTAATGGGCTTTGTGGAATCCGCCACTCTTGAGGCGGATGGTGACATTACTGTCAGTAAAGGGGTTCTCGGAAGGCAGTTGGGTGGCAATGAACTATCAACCCACTTACACGCCAAAGGACAGATTTCAGCCCAGTTTGTGCAATATTCACACTTACAGTGTTTAGGCAACGTGTTGGTGACCAAGCAGTTGCTGCATAGTCATACCGAAACTGACGCCAAGCTCATCGTCAGCGACAGCAGTGGTCGTCGCGGTGATTTGGTCGGTGGTTGGGTAAAAGCGGAACAAGGGATCCAGGCCGTCACCATCGGCGCGACCGCCGACACCAAAACCGAACTCTATTGTGCGATGCGGTTGGACGAGCAGAAACTTAAGCTTAAAGAGCTGGACGAAAGTATCCGACAGCTAGTAGTGACCAAACTAGACATGGAAGCGCGCCTAAGGAAACTTCCGCCCAAAGCTGAATGGCAACAGGATGCTGTGATGATAGAGCAGGTCAAGATGATGCTGGAGCAAAAGCATACCATTGACGCCGAACTGACACGGGAAGAAGCAGAAGCTGACACAGTGCGTAACGACAGCGACAATTACTACCATCGCAACCATATCGAAGTAAAACGCCATATGTATGCCAATGTGGAAATACACATTGGCGGGGCCCAACATAAAACCCAGCGAGAACACGGTCCTTGCATTATTGAAAATCAAGGCGCAGAAATTACCTTTGACTACAGTAACCGAAACTGACGCAGCAGCAATGCCCCACTGGCCAGCACTGTTGCACCAGCAAAATGTTGATGAATTGCTGTACTTGGAGAATAACCAAGACTGGGAACAGCTCTTGGCTGCGTCGTATTTGCTCAACTTAGGCGACCGGTTAGTGGACAGCGCAGGAACCATCTGGGGGTTAACCTTTCGCAATAGACAGGTGCAACTGCTCATGTCAGGAATGATACCGCTGAGTGAATTACAACAGCTGATACAAGCTCACGCGCTGTTGGATGGCGGCTGTTGCGTCAGCAAACTGCAGATAAATTCCGTTACTGAAGCCATACAATTCGTTAAATCTCTGTCCTAAACACTTCTGTTATGGCATAGCAATGTGCATAATCGCCCTCAAGTTACTGAATGACGGAACGTCATGGAATTATTAAATATTGAATGTCTCGGGAAACCGCTGCGACTTGAAGCGTCGCTAGCGGGCTGGCAACAACTATTCTGGGATGGGCAACTGGTTTCACAAAAGACGGCTGGCAGCGACAATGAAGGACTAAAAGTCCATGTATTTCAACTGCATCAACAAGACAAAGCGCAACCTATAGAGGTACGTCTGGAAACGGATATCCGCTGGCAACCTTTTGTGCTGGATTATCGGCTACAGGTCGATGATGACATCTACGCACAAGGCCGCCGTACAGAAAAGGATATGGAGCGCCAAAGCCCACCACCACAGGCTAAGGCCACAAAACCCGGGACTTTGGGCTTGTTATCTTTGGCGTTTAAGTTATTTAAGAGTGCCAAAGTCATTAAAGTGGTGCTGGCCGGTGCCAGCATTGCCGCCTACTCTTGGTTATTCTCATTCCAGTTTGCCTTAGCGTTGTTGGTATGTCTGATGTTTCACGAGTACGGACATATCCGAGCCATGAAGTATTTTGGGATGAAAACCAAAGGTATCTACCTTATTCCATTCATGGGTGGACTGGCGTTGTCGGATGATAAAATCAATACGCGCTGGCAAGATGTGGTCATTTCGATGATGGGGCCATTTTTTGGCTTGCTGCTATCACTGGTTGCGCTACTGATATATCACCTGACGGCCAATCCGTTTTTTGCAGCCTTAGCGGGCTTCAATGCACTATTAAACCTGTTTAACCTGTTACCTGTGTTGCCTCTGGATGGCGGTCATGCCATCAAAAGTATCAGTTTTTCACAAAACCGCATTATGGGTTTGGTTATCTGCTGTGCCGGTTTAGTATTGGGCGTTTATCTTAGTTACCGTCTGGGGCTAACACTGCTGGGGTTCCTGCTGGCCATCGGTGGACTGGAGATTATTGCGGAGTGGAAACAACGGCTCAACAGCCATTTGATCCCTCTGGATCGCTACGGGCAGGTTGTTTCTGCCACCTGGTATTTGATCACCGTGATCGCGCTGGTAGGCGTTATCTGGCATTTAGCCGGCAGTGGTGATGGCATGTTGGGATTGCCGTTACAGATATTGCAAAGCTAGCGGTAATAGGAGTAACAAGACCGGAAACGCCGGTCTTGTTACTTTGGTAATCACACTATTTCACCAAACTGACCACTTTGATAATCACTGATGGCCTGCATAATTTCCGCCTGAGTATTCATCACAAAAGGCCCCATTTGTACGACTTTTTCACCGATAGCATTGCCTGCAAGCAATAACATCCCGGCAGTTTCATCAGCGGCATGCAATTGCAATGGAGCCTTTGGATCCAAAAGCAACATATTGCCAGCATCGACCTCGCCGCCCCCAGAAAGCTGTAACCTGCCCTGATAAAGATATAGCGCCACAGTACTGTACTGTGACAAATCAAGTTGAGATATTGCTCCGGCGGGTAATGTCAGATCGGCAATCGCACCATTAGCCGCCAACCCCATTAATGGCGCATCAGCGGACTCACTGCCATATTGCCAATGCCCAGCCAGTAAATATAACTGCCCATTTCCATCCGATAGTGTTGCATGTTCACTATTCCCAGAGTCCTGATATTGCGGATGGCGCATCTTGTCCTTGGCGGGCATATTGAGCCATATCTGAAAACCATGCAGTCCGCTGTCAGCATCCGCCAACGGCATTTCAGAATGAACCACGCCACGGCCCGTGCTCATCCATTGCACTTTGCCGGCGCGGATTGCCCGTACGTTACCCAACTGGTCACGATGCTCGAAACCGCCCTGACGAATATAGGTAAAAGTTTCCATACCTCGGTGGGGGTGAGCCGGAAATCCACCGATATAATCCTTGGCATCATCCGAGCGGATCTCATCTAACATCAGATACGGATCCAGTGCCAACCGCTGGAAATCAGCAACTCGCATAATATTGACCCCGTCTCCGTCGCGGCTGGGCACCGCCCGCAACTGTTGAATGACTTTCATAGTACGACTCCTGATAATTGCAACTGGTTACCAGCTTAGTCGTATACCGATAGCACGAAAAGCAACATTTCCGGTTGGAAATTTTCTATTTAATTGAACTATCTTGCCTGCAGTTTGATAGGGCCCCCAATTCAGGAGATAGCAAATCATCTATATCGCCCAACATTTTCGGACTAAATATAAATTTTTATAGCTGTCCCATATTTACATTTAATAATGATATAAATCACACATTAACAACTGCGAATATATAAGAA